>JBAXZS010000103.1:0-8107 GCA_041670175.1 Sphaerochaetaceae bacterium
GCATCCTGTGTGATAGCATGCTGGAGGACCACCTGATCAAAAAGTGTATTGGCAAAGACACAGGAGACATCAGCCTCTCTCGCCTTCATAAGTAAGGGCTGCTCATCTTCCCCCCCCAAGAAAGCAGCATATGCACGGTAGTAGTCAATCATGACATGATCACCTTGATACATGGTAAGGAAAACACTTGCCAGTGACGCCTGTCCATAGGAAAACAACTCTGCGGCGATGCTCAGGAAAGTGGTCTCCTTGTTCTCCATCCTCTCGTTCAGATTGAAGGAAAGGTCACAACCATGGGTCTCAAGCAGGAAAGCGGAAAGATAGGCAAAGGGATTCTCCGCAAGTGTTTCCTTGGCATAGAGAATCGCCTCAACTTCCTTCTCTTGCAAAAAGAGCAACAAGGCGACCAGATTTCTTGCCCTGATATTCTTACTGTTGTACTGCAACGCCCGTTTAGCAAACTCCAATGCCTTGCCATATTCTTCTGAACGAGTGGCAAGGGAGGCAAGCTTATAATAACCGACACCCGCCTGGGCCTCAGACCAGGTAGCCTTGAAGAACGCGTCATAGGCTTCCTTGTACCGTCCTTGATACTCCAAGGCAAAGCCAAGATTGGTGAAAGGTTCGCTGTCATAAGGATTGGGATGTAGTTGAGTAAGCCGTTCGATGGCTGTACGGAAATGCTGCTCCGCCTGACTGAACAGACCACGACGCAACAGAAGCACCCCATAGGCGTTGTTGATACGACTATCACCGTTATCACGTCTGAGACCCTCCTCATAGTAGGGATCAGGGAGATAGGTCGCATGCCGGTACTGCTCGATGTGTTGGGCGGTCAGATACAACTCCTCGTTTGTGAGGATTTCCTTGGGAGGCTTTGCCTCCTTCGCGCTCTCAGGCAACGGATTGATGGAAGGAGTCTCTTTCTGATAACTGAGCAAGAGAACACCGTTCTCGTCATACACACCCAAGGTAAGTTCTGTTTCCTGACAACCAATATCGGGAATATCCCGGCTGAAGATCTCTGTGGGAGAAATAGCCGTATTCTCGTCAAGATAATTCTTGTCACCGCAAAGCACGATACGCACCTTTCTCTGGCTCGTGGCATACACAAGGACTGTGGCCACAGTGCCGTGCACCTCCAAATTCAGCAACACGTCCACTGAGGCATTCTTCACCGCAGCAAGTTCCTTGTACGGCAGGAAATACTGGGTGAAGTGTTTTTCCTCATAGGGTTCCAGCCAAGAAAAATCCGGTTGATTATCGGTGTAGACCCCGGTCATCAGTTCAATGTAGGGACCATTTTCATCCGTAAGGTTTCTGTCCCAAGCCTGTCCGAAATCACCGCAACCCCAGGTCCACTGTTTCTTTCCCGGTGAAATATGGTGGTCAGCGACATGAAGAAGCCCAGCTTTCTTTCCGTAGTCATATCCTCCGACAAAATCATAATTGCTTTTGTATGCCATGTAGGAAGTGGGCACCGGCAGATTACGGAATCGGGAGATATCGACTCCGAGGCTGTAATCATGCTTGTAATATACTCCACTCGCAATGGGGAACTTCGAGACAGCCCGTTTACCATGATCATATACTGCAGTCACATCCGGAGGAAAAATCGACTGGGTTTGGTCATTCACCGCGACAGCAGGGTTCGCCCACCATAAGAAGGTCTGCGCCTCGCTGGTGGGATTGAACAAGCTTGCGCTGACCTCGATATAGCTTTTATCGCTATAAAGAGAGAAGGTGGTGACCACCTCTGTCCCATTGATGCGGTCCAAATCATGTACTTTCACAAAGGCATCGCTTCCTGATTGTCCGTAACAATAGTCAGTACACATGAAAGTCGTCGGGCGATGATGTTGTGGCCAATTGAACTCGATGCCCCCTGATACCCACGGGCCAAGTAGTCCGACCAAAGCAGGCTTGATCACCTCATTGTGGTAGATGAACTCATAACCATTTGTCTTATCAAGGGCATAATGTATCTTTCCTCCAATCTCGGGAAGAATAAGAATTTTGATATATTGGTTCTCCAGATACAGACCGATGTACTGCTTGTCTTTTTTCTCATCCACAAGGCTTTCAATGACCGAATAGGGATAGACCTTGCCACTAGATCCTTGGTATACCCGTTTTTCCAGGAACATGGGGTTCTTATCGGGTTTTCCAATTCCGTATGTGGGAATTGTGACTGTCTCTTTCCAAACCTTGACATCTCCCATAATGGCCTCCTGCTACTTTTAAATCTATCACACCCTCTATAACCCTGTAATTGATATAACTTGCCCAACCATTATAAAAAATTGCCTTGTATCTCGAAAAACATTTGCACGGTTTACCAGACTCTGCCATACTGGAAGTGAATAGTTCGGAGGAAATGAGATATGAAGGTGAAAGAGCGAGGAGTATTGTCGAATTCCGAAGTGTTCTTCCACACAGCAAGCAAGACAGCCCAATCCATGTTTTTCCACTTACTGTGTTGCGGCAACTACGATTGCGACCTTCATTACAAGGTGAAGAGAAATAGTTATCACAGCTATCTCCTCTTGATGGTCGTCAAAGGTTATGGATATATGGTCAGGGACGGAAAACGAATAACCTTGAGGGAAGGTTCCCTTTCACTTATAGACTGTTTCCATCCTCATGAATATGGAACAGACACCGGGTGGAAAATCCTCTGGGTGCATTTTGATGGGATACAGGCAAATGAATGGTATGAAAAGATCAATCATGCGACAGGAGGAATCTCAAACCCACTAGATTCTTCCACAGTGTTACTTGCATTGGAGAAGCTTCTCCATAGGTTCCAACAGCGGGGAGGTGCCAACGAGGCGCTCACCAACATGATCCTGGTTGACTTGCTCAGTACCTTCCTCATTCCTGCAGAACAGGAAGAACAGGATGCCAATGTGTTTGACAACATTCTTTGTTACATCAACGAACATATCAGCGAGAATATCAACGTGGAGAAACTGGCGGAGAGAGCTTGTCTTTCCCCGTATTATTTCATCAGGTCTTTCAAACGGGAAATCGGGTATACCCCTCATGAGTATATCATTAATACCCGGGTGAACGCTGCAAAGTTCTATTTAAAAACCTCTCGGATGAGCATCAAGGATATTGTGTATAATTGTGGCTTCTCGAATGAAAGTTCTTTCTCAAACACCTTCAAACGGCTTACTGGTTTTACGCCCAACCAATATCGGACAACCGAGACATTATAACAGAATAGGCCGCACAACGCGGCCTATTCCTATTGAAGAAAAACAATCACTCAGCGTATTTACCCATGACCTTCTTATAGTTCTCCGGAGTCACGATGGTAGCATCGACTGCAGTCTCCAAGGGAACATCCTTACCAGCAATCATATCCAGCAGGACTTTGACTGATCCCTGGCCTACACCCTCAGCGGAGAAGTAGGAAGAAGCCTTCATGCAAGAACCGGCAGCAGATTTGAATTCATCCTTGGCCATATAGGCGCCCAGACCAACAACACAGGCATTCTTGTCAAGACCGGCACTTTCAAGTGCACGGACGGCACCAATGCAACCCTCTTCGTTGGCACCGGTGACCAACCAAGTGGTGATCTCCGGATGTGCGGTAAAGACAGCTGAGGAAACCTGGTTGCCCTTGTCAGTTGTGCCGTCATAATCGGCATAGAAGATATGGTCTTCAGGCCAAGAAGGAATCACTTCCTTGAATTTCGCATATTCGCCTTTCGCACGAGGCACACAGGAAGAGACGGTATCCATGGTTATAAGCAGCAACCCCACATCCTTGTTTCCCACAAGATTGTTTTTCTTGGCATAGTCGGCAATCCACTCACCATTCGCCTGACCAATAACATAGGCGTTAATTCCTACCCAAGGGGTGATTTTCTTGCCGTTCGCCTCCAAGGCGTCATCAGCGGCCACAACGGGAATCTTTGCACCGTTCATCTTATCCATGACAGCACTGCTCATCGTCTGATCCGGGATGCAGGTCACCACACCAGAAGCCTTGTTCGCGATAGCATTGTCCAATGCGCGAAGATATTCCTCCGGATTCATTTTCGCATCAACGTAGATGAATTCATACCCAGCGGCCTCAGCGGCAACCTTTGCTGCTTCACCTTCATTGATGAACCATGTCTGATCCCCTGCCTTGTAAATACCATAGATAACTTTCTTGCCTGTTGCAGCTGGAGCCGAAGAGGTCGAAGCAGCCTCTTTTTGTCCGTTTGCAAACACAAGGCCGGCGCAACTCAGTACGACCAGCAACAAAACGACCATTCTCTTTTTCATGGTTCTCTCCTTTATTGATACCCATATCTCATTCAGGCCAACGACCTGAACATTGATTATCATGTATTCGCTGTGGCTTTCTTAATGGCATCGAGCAATGCGCGCTCCCTGTTTCTCTTGCGGATGTAATCACTACTCAAAGCAAGGAGAAGCAAGGCTCCACGGGCGACATACTGCCAGAAGGAAGGGACATTAACCATTGTAAGACCAGTGTTAAAGGCTTGGATCAGCACGATACCAAGGAACACTCCTCCCATATCACCCACGCCTCCAGTGAAGGAAACTCCACCTAGGACAGCGCCGGTGATGGCATCAAACTCAAGATTGACATTGGCAGCAGGTTGCCCGGAATGCATTCTTGCCGAAAAGACAAGTCCTCCAATAGCACTGAGTATTCCCATGATGATGAACATCAGGTATATGATTCGCTTGGGATTCATGCCGGCAAGACGTGCGGCGGTCTTATTGCCGCCAATGGCATAAATACTCCTGCCAAACCGAGTCTTGGAAAGAATAAACCCAAAGATAAGCATCATAACAAGCATGATCCATACCGAGAGAGGCAGTCCAAGGAACCGGGCCTTCCCCAGTTGGATGTAAGCCGTATTGTTGATGGCAACAGGCTTCCCTCCACACATGATGTAAGCGAAACCTCTGATAATGGTCTGGGAGACCAAGGTCGCGATAAAGGGCTGGAGGTCAATCTTGTTGATCATCACCGCATTGAAGATTCCGATAAGCGCTCCCACGGCAATGGTGACAAGCACCACAAGAAAAAAATTCATCCCATGAGAAATGAGCAAAGCGCCCAGAACCCCGGAGAAGGCGACAAGAGAACCAGGGGACAAATCAACCTGCATTGCAATAATCAGATAGGTTTCACCAATGGCAATCAGCCCGGCCAATGAGGCTGCGACCAGGATATTGACCATGTTGGTTCCTGAAAGATAGTTCGGGTTCAATATTGTGAACAGGATAGTCACCCCGACAATGGCAAGAAAAAGGATAATCTTCCCCCCATCAAGCTTTATTGTCCTTAATTTGGAATTTTCCATATTCTTCTCTTCCTTCCGTTAATTTATCTTCTCATCAGCCATGGCAAGCGCCAAAAGCCTATCCTCAGTCGCATCCTTTCGTTCAACAATGCCACTGATACGCTTATTCTTCATGACAATGATTCGGTCACACAAACCGATAATCTCCGGTAATTCACTTGAAACAAGAATGACTCCTAGTCCCTGTTTCGCAAATCGGCAAATCAGGTTGTAGAACTCGCTTTTCGCCCCTACATCTATACCTTTGGTAGGTTCATCAAGAATCAGCACCTTGGGCTTTGTCGCCATCCACCTAGCAACCACACACTTCTGTTGGTTACCCCCGGAAAGTTCCACAACGAGTTTCTTTGAGTCAGGTGTCTTTATTGCAAATTCCTTGATACCTTCATCGGTCATTTTGGTCTCTGCCTTCTGGTCAAGCACCCCAATCCTGTTGGAGTTCTGATCCAGGGCGCCGATGGTGATGTTGTTCCCCACATCAAGATTGGAGAGGATACCCTCGAATTTCCTGTCTTCGGGAACCATGACAATGCCATTGAGAATTGCCTCATGGGGATCCGTGTTGCAGACTTCCCTTCCATCGAGAAGGATCTTACCCCCAAGCATCTTGTCCGCTCCGATGATGGCTCTCATTATCTCGGTCCGCCCCGCACCAACGAGACCGGAAAAACCAAGCACCTCACCATGGCGCAGCTTGAAGGAAACAGGCTCGACGTAATCGCTATACAAGCCCTGCACCTCGAAGTACACATCCCCGATATGTTGGTTGCGGTCAAGATTGGCAAAGACATCACCAAGATCCCGACCGACCATCAGTTTGATCATTTTCTGTTCATTGCTCTCACTCGCATTGAGAATTGTGACAAGCTTGCCATCCTTGAAGATAGCCACCCTGTCTGCGATGCGTTTAATCTCACTCATACGATGGGATACGTAAATCACCACCTTCCCTTCATCTCGTAACTTCTTGATTATATTGAACAGGATATCTATATCGGAATCGCTGAGGGAGGCTGTGGGCTCATCAAAGCAGATACAAGTCAGGTTCTCCCTGCTGTAGGCCTTCATTATCTCAATCATCTGCTGATGAGCGATGGAAAGATCTTTCACCTTGTCTATGGGGGAAATAATGCCGGCAAGACCGAAATCATTGATAATCTCCAAGGCCTTCTTGTTTGCCAACCCAGCATCAATGACCCCGAATTTATTGACCGGCATCCTGCCAAGGAAGATATTCTCCGCCACTGACAGCTCGACAAGAATCTGACGCTCCTGATAGATGACACTCACCCCGGATTCAATCGCTTCATGGGGGGATTGGAAATGCACATGCTTCCCATTGAGCAGATAGTCTCCCGCACTTGGCTGATAATCGCCATTGAGAATTTTAAGCAAGGTTGATTTTCCAGCCCCATTCTCGCCAAGGAACGCTAAGACCTCTCCTCCATTGGCGGTGAAACTGATATCATCAAGTGCTCTAACTCCAGGAAAGTATTTCGTTATATGCTGGAATTCAACCGAATTTTTCACACTTGATCCTCCTCTATCTATCCTTATAAAACAACCTTACCACTGCTTTCTTCACAACAAATTAGATAAATTTGTCATTATATTATAAAAAATTGCTCTTTTCGGTTCAAGATATTTTATACAGTGCCAGACAGAGGCCAAGGGAATAGCATCAAGTAAGCAACAGATTTGTTGGATTGTTATTCATAGGATAAGAGGTAAAAATCATCAGCTTGTGTGAGAATCAAGACATAGCAGTACCCTGTTGTCTTGTACTTCGAGGTCCTCTTACACAGGGTCCCTCTGATCGTACCTTTGGGAATCTCTTATTTTACCAGGTGAAATGCTTGGAAACGGTTGTGCATCATTTACGCATGCTTCTTTCCCTGCTTTTCATCTCACTTTTGAATATCTGCCTGGCTTTCCTCTCTGACTCGATAAATACTTCCTCCTTCCTTGTCCTTTTATTATCATGGCTACGATAGTAGTACTTGTTATAAGGACTAGTAGAGGACTCAACATTTGAAAGCAGGCAGCCCGTTGCTATGACACCACCGATTTTTTCTTCACAGTCACTCAACTGTGCAAGAAGAATGGAAAAGCTTTCCTTCGTGCAAATGTTCATCCGTACACAAAGAAAAGTAGTATCCACTTGCTTGATAAGTTTCCATATTTCAGGCGCATATTCAAAAGGAGGAACATCGAAAAAAATATAGTCATATGTTTTCTTCAGATTATCCAGCATGACAGCAAGGCTGGCATTATCCCGGACAAAGGAAACATAAGTCTCACTGGTGGTGCCAGGGACCATCAGGTGCAGGTTTTTCAGGCCTGCTACCGGAGAGATAATCGCCTTGGTTGGATCCTCATTCCTTTGGAGAAAATCAAGGAACCCTTCCTTCTGCATTTCCCGTCCAAATTGTCTCTCAAGGGAAGGAAGCATCAAATCCCCATCAATGAGCAGAACCTTGTATCCCAATCTAGCCAGGCAGAGACCAAGATTGGTCACCACGCTGCTTTTGCACTCGTTGATCATGCAACTCGTTATGAGAAAGGTTTTGCACTTCTTGTTCTTTCCATAGATAATGTTCGAGGCAATATGCTTGTACCGTCCGGCTAGAACGGAAGGAGTACCTGTAAAAAACACCTTTAATTCTGAAATGAATCCAGCAAGAAAGAATTTCCAGATTTGTCAGTACCAGGTAAGTCAGGTGTCGGCGCATGTCAAGGAAAACAAGGTAGCCTGGTCAATCCCTGGA
>JBAXZS010000104.1:0-8105 GCA_041670175.1 Sphaerochaetaceae bacterium
GCAAAAGTTTCTTCTCTTGTGCGCTGTCCCTATCGACCTTATGAGGCAAAGCAATCTCTATCTGGTTCCAATCACCCTCTTCATCGCCCTAATCTCCATCCTGTTATGTCTGTTGGTCTCCTATCTGCTAGGCAAAAATTTCAGTACCCCGATTTCAAAAATCAGAGAAACAATGGATAAGGCGAAAAAAGGGAACCTGGAGGCAAGAACTGAAATCACCCGTTCTGATGAGATAGGAGATATTGCAATCGGTCTGGATGGAATGATTCAGGACCTTGATACATTGTTTAAGGAGAATCTTGAGAAGCAAAACAGTCTCCGACAGGCAAAACTGAAAAATCTTCAGCAACAAATCAATCCTCATTTCCTCTACAACACCCTTGACAGCGTCAAATATCTTGCAAAGCTGGGAAAGACCGAAGAAGTCCAACAAGTAGTGAAACGTCTTGGCCTGCTGATGCGTCATAGTATAAACAATGAGGACAGCGAGGAGTCCGTCAAGGAAGCTATGTCAATCATCATAGCATATTTGGAGCTCCAGCAATTGTGTTATCCCGATAAATTCACCTACAAGCTGGATATCCAGGACGAGATACTTTCCTATCGTATCCCCCGGTTGATAATCCAGCCTATAGTTGAAAACGCCATCATCCATGGGATCGCTCCGAAAATCGACCAGGGGAACCTTGTCGTCCAAGGTTACCAAAAAGATGGCGAACTTGTTTTTGTCATTAAAGATGACGGTGTCGGCATGGAAGAGATAAAAAGGCAGACAATCGTCACCAATTCAGGCATGGATTGTGATAGTATTGCCCTTGGGAATATTCAAAAACGAATTAAATTGTACTATGGTAAACAATATGGTCTGGAAATACAGAGCGCCAAGGAGAAAGGTACTACAGTCACCTTGAGAATTCCCTTAAGGAGCATGCATGGTACGGGTTGTGATAGTTGAGGATTCAAAGCTACTACGACAAGGTCTTGTTCTCACCACCGACTGGGCCTCATTGGGATGCATTGTCGTCGGGGAGGCTGGAAACGGATTGGAAGGCCTTGCTCTCATAGAAAAACTTCAACCAGATTTAGTCATTACCGATATCAAGATGCCCGGCCTTGATGGGCTATCGATGATAGAGAGACTTAAGGAAAAGACAAAAGCGCTCTTTGTCATCATCTCCGCCTATGATGAGTTCGAATATGCAAGGAAGGCATTGCAGGAAGGAGTCCTGGATTACATCCTCAAGCCAATTGATGATAAGTTATTGACAGAAACAATTACTTCCGTTGTCGCCAAAATCAAGACAAAGAAATCACAAGAACTGGAAAACAACTCACTTGAAGGAATGAAAGACAGCAGAATAATGCTTTTCCATGAGTATTTTCCGGAAAATGATTCCATTCAGGATAGGTACGTTGACAGGGTCATCTCCTACATCAACAAGAATTACAAGAATGATATCAGCCTGGAATCGATAGCCGGGATGCTGGGAATCAGTGAAAGCAGGCTGAGTCATGTTTTTAAGTTGGACACAGGATATTCGGTGCTCGAATATCTTTGCTACTACAGAATCCAATGCGCATGCAGGATGCTCAAGGATCCCTCAAATAAAGTGTTTGAGGTGGCATACAAGACAGGTTTCCATGACCAACGGTATTTCAGTACCACCTTCAAGAAACTTGTGGGCCTGACTCCCAGCAAGTTCCAGAACAATTCAGAACCAGGAGACTGGAAGAAACCACCTTCTAATTGGCAATTATAAAGTAAACGACACCTGTAAAAGCACCATCAGAGGGTAATTGCCATCCACTGCTCGAATTCCTCATCGGCTCCGGCGAGCCAAGATAATCGTCCCGGTCTTTGATTTGCATCTCCTGGGAATGATAGGTATAGGATCCGATATCATACGGCAGGTGAATAATCTTCATGCAAAATCATCTTCCATGATAAAAAAAAGCCTCACCAACAAGAAATTTTCCTCTATATAGTTAGGTAGCAGAAAATAAGGTGCCTAAATAGTTGACAAAGCTTCTTACCTTAGATATATTCATAAATAAGTAGGTACCTAAATTTAAGGTACCTGATATATCAAGGAGAAAACAAATGGAAACTGTAAGAGATTTAGGAACATTATTTCATCGTGCAACACGGCTCCTCATGAGGAGAGAGATGCAACAAAGACATGAGAGTGGTTATTATGGCCGTCATTTTTCAGGAAGTCCTGGACAACGACGCATTCTTGCGATGCTCTATGTCAAAAGTCCCTTGTCCCAACAACAACTACTCGAAGTGTGTGGCATTCGCCCCGCATCATTGAGTGAGTTGCTGAACAAGATGGAGGCAAGCGGATACATCATCCGGACAAAGGATGAGAATGACAGACGTTCAGCGAATGTATCACTGACTGAAAAAGGGAGAAAACAAGCTGAAGCATGGCAAAATGACCAAGAAGAAAATCACGACGACTCGTTTTCAGCACTTACTCAAAGTGAGCAAGCGGACTTTTGCACACTCCTGGACAAACTTGTATCGGCTTGGGAGTCGGAAGATATCGGAGGGTACAATTATCGATACGAGGAAAGAATGAACAGATTCAACGGAAGACATCACAGGTCGCATGGATTTATGGACGACCAAGAAGGACCTGGTTCTGTATGACTGTATCAGTAACAAATCTCACGCACTTTGAGGAAAAAAAGAAACGCTGCATAAGTGGCATTCGGGTGGGTGCCATGGGAATCATAGTCAACGGGACCCTCGCCATAATCAAGACAATCATAGGGATTTCCTGTGGAAGCATGGCGATTCTTGCAGATGGAATCAATAATCTCTCAGATGCAGGGACATCAGTGGCGACAGTGATGGGTTTTGTTATCTCGTCACGAAAATCAGATGCAAATCATCCAGCAGGGTATTCCCGCATGGAATATATCTGTGGACTTTTTGTCGCATTTATTCTCTGTAGTTCAGCACTTGCACTGGGCAAAACCGCTGCTTCCTGTTGCATCGGTAACTGGAACATGGCAAACCCTGTCGAGCTTTCTGCTTCTGCACTCGCCATCCTGTTGCTCTCCTGCCCCGTAAAGATTGCACTTGCAATCTTCTCAGGCACTACAAACAAGAACGTCCGTTCCGACCTGCTTCAGGGTATGTTCGTGGATAATCTTGCCGATGCCTTGATAACCGCAGGTACTGTTCTTGCCTTGTATTTCTCACCCCAGCTGAAAATACCCCTGGATTCCCTCATCTGTTTGCCTATTGCAATATATATCGGCTGGACAGGGACCCGAATGGGTATCGAGAACACGAGAAAACTCTTGTAATGGAGAACTCTATGAACATAAGTATCTCAAAAAAGAAATATCTGGTGGCAATTCATACAATTGCAACTCAAAACGGCATGGTCAGGGCCATTGATCTGACCCGCTGTCTGAAAATAAGCAAACCTTCTGTTTCGATAATGCTCCGACAACTTGAGAAGGACAATCTTATCCAGCAATACGGTTGCAATAATCACCGTATCGGGCTCACTGCAAGAGGCTCATCCATTGCAGACCATCTTATAGAAAAATACAGGATACTCGAACAACTGCTTGTACGGCTCGATATCCCACCTTCTGTTGCCGAAGTGGAAGTCCCTGCGATTGAGGATAGTATCAGTGAAGAATCCTTTGGGAAAATATGCAGGGCCACCATCAAAGAATGAAGAGGGCATTACTGGGACATTCCCAATGACAGAGATGATTCCCAAAGGAAAAGACCGGTACGACATAGGTACGGGCCCCCTTTCGTTGGAGTGACCCCAACAAGGGGGTTATATTTTGCCTAAAATCCCAAAAGAACAAAAAAAATCATTCCAGAGACTTTACACCCAAGGATATCGAGGAAACACCCCTGTCTGTTTGATGACATGAGGAGGCTGGTTGATGATTACATCTCCTGGTGCAACAACCAGGGAATCCAAAAAAAACTAGGTTACCTTTCTCCGGCTGACTACCGAAAATTGGCAACCTAATCTTTCAAGAACCGCTCCAACGAACAGGGGGAGTCCAATATTTCTCAAAGACCGACTTTTTCTTTCCGATCAAGTTCGGGACGGCACAGAATAGGTCCTGGACGCAAGTTCCTTATCCAGCAGGTATAATCCCTTTGAATCTGAACCAAGGAACTCGGTTTTTCTCAGCAACTCAACGGCATTTTTCTCTTCCTCACCCTGCTCTTTCACAAACCAATCAAGGAACTGCATGGTTCGATAATCCTTTGAATCCCAAGCAACATCGTAAATTGCGTGAATCGAATCAGTAATATACTGCTCATGAACCAAAGCCTGTTTGACAGGAGCTACAAACCCTTCAAGTTTTCCTTCAGGTTCAGCGACAGACTCAAGAGAGACCTTTCCTCCGTTATCCTGAAGATAACGCATCAGCAGCATCGCATGATCACGTTCCTCATGTTCCTGGACCTGATACCAATTTGCAAAGCCATTGAGGCCTCCCTCTATATAGAAGTTTGCGAAATACAAATACAGGTATGCACTGTACAGTTCCTTATTTATCTGCTTGTTCAACAGCTCTTCCATTCTTTTATCCAACATGACGACCTCCGTTTAATTGTTAGTCTAAACTAACCTTCTGATATTAAGTTAGTAAATACTAACCAATATGTCAAGATATTTCATAGTAAAGTTGCGAGAGACGGGAAAGAATGCTATAACTTCGTAGACACGGAGGAACGCCATGGTGCTGAGAGAAGCGGGAGAAATGTATCTGGAGACGATATTGATAATTGGACAGAGACAGGAGACGGTACGTTCCATCGATATAGCCAGGCAGATGGGATATTCAAATCCCACGATCAGTGAACAAATGAAAAGACTGCGGGAAAACGGATACCTCAAGATGGATGAGCAAGGTCTCATTACCCTGACTGGCAAAGGCAAGAAAATAGCCGAGGGTATCTATGATCGTCACAAGGTGATTTCCAAAATCCTGATAAACCTTGGGGTGAGTGAGAAGACCGCAACGGAAGATGCCTGCCGTATCGAGCACTATATCAGCCAAGAGACCTTCGACTGCATGAAGAAGAATTACGAAAAGGCCAAGACAACGGGTTGATCAAAGCACCATGTCAGCATGCTCTTTCAAGCAGAATCCCGAAAAGTAGGCTTCTTCAAGGGGAATCCAACGTTCCATAAACATCCTTGCTACGTTCACATCCTCCCGTGCGAGTATCCTTCGTCTCTGCTCTTGCTCAGTGATATCGGAGAACACACGAAGATCCATGTATCTGCCTAACACAGGATGACAACTGTAGGAACCTTCCACAATATGCCATTTGGTCTTAGGAACCTTTCTCCATTCTCCATAGTCCATTTTCTTACAATCGAATCGCTGGTAGGAAAACTCATCACACCGGGAAAGATTGGGAATGATTTCCTTTAGGAAACGCTCATAATGCACATTCCCTCCCAGTTGGGCAAAACGCTTTTCTGTACGCAATTCCTTAGGAAGGAAGAAATCGTCCATATGGATGACCCCTCCCATAAGAATCTCTTCAAGTTGGGATGCTATTGTGGTCTTGCCTGAAGCGGCCCTACCGTCAATCGCAATGCAATAAGCCCCTTTTTTGTCAGAAAAAGTTGCAAGTTTTTCCAGCAAGGGAAATAGCCGGAGGTAACGTACATTCACGATACGGTACGAAGGATGCTCCTCCCTGCGGTAGGTTTCGCTATGATGCACCGCCTGTATGCCCTCTTGCATATATCTCTGCTGATAGTCCTGCCAATCGGATTTTGAAAAAGGTAAAACACCTTCCTCCAGAAGCCTTTCGGCAACTTTAAGGTTTTTCAGGAATTCCCCCTCCCTGTCCGCACCACCGTCACTGATAGAGAGGGAAAACATCCTAAAAAGCCAGAGAGGAGGAAGCCCTCGTTTTTTCCATACCGCAAGATTCACTCGGCATATATCAACAGATATCTGTTCAAAGAGCATCCCCTCATTTTTTGCCACCGAGCAAAACTCAAGTCTGAAAAGTTTTTTTGCCATTCGTTCATTTTGGAGCAGGTGCTCAGCACCAAAGGCCGCTTGATAACAAAGCTTCACCACATCCTGCGCCTTCATCGAGGGATGATAAGCTATCTGTTGTCTCAAACCTTGCTCGAATTCCATGAAACTACTCCTCTAGCAAATATACGCAACTCCCATCTTCTTCGGTTATTGCCATAAATACAAGTACAGCCTCATTCGTGAACTGGATATCGGTTTGGGATGAGCCGGGCCTTCATCAAGGCGACAATGATTGAAGGAACAAGAATAATCTGGATTATCAGACCAGGAAGACAGGTGACAAAGTAACCAGTCATCCATGCGGTCATCGAATATTTTCCTGCTGCAAAAATCAAAGCTTTCGCGGCGCCAGCGATAATCCGACCTGCGACAAGGGAGACAACCAAGCTGAGATAGAGATCGGCGTACAGTCTCTTTGTATGCACAAACTGCATCATGAGTGCAGAGACCAACCCATATACCGCAAGTTCAATCATCATGGCAGGCAGATATGCCATCGGAGGCATACCCGTAAGAAGGCTTGAAAGCAATGGAGTGACCAAACCACAAAGCAACCCAAAAGCCCAGCCATCGACCAAACCACAAAGCAATACGGGTATGTGCATCGGGCAGAAGATGCTTCCTGCATTCTTCACCGAGTGGAAGGCCATTGGCAACACCACTCCCAAGGCGATGCATACCGCCGCAACAAGAGATCGCTTCACATTTGACATCGTGTTCATTTTATTCCTCCTGAACCTATTATTTTCAAGCCGTCACCAGCTTGCTCAACCACGGATTGACACTGAGAACAAGCTCAACAACAGAATTGAGCCCAGAAAAAGGTAGTCTTTTGCATGCAAGGGTTCCGGTCTCTTTCTCGTCCGTTCACGAGCATTCTTGTAACCACGTGCTTCCATTGCAAGAGAAAGTTCATCCGCTCTTCGAAAGGCAGCGAGAAAGAGAGGGATGACCAAGGGGAAAAGACTTGTCGCTCTCTCCAGCAAGTTTTTGCTCTCGAATCTTGCCCCCCGTGCAATCTGGGCTTTCCGTATCATCTGTGCCTCTTCTCCCAAGATAGGGATGAACTGGATTGCGACACTTACAATCATCGCGACCTCTTCGACTGGAACATGAAGGCATCCCAATGGCCTCAGCAGTCTTTCTCCTGCGAAGGTAATTTCCATGGGGGCTGTGGTACAGGTCAGGATATTACTCAGTACCATGACCAAGAGGATACGTACCACCACATTCGCCCCTTGGGCCAAACCCTGAAAAGAAAGGTGGAATATCCCCCATGTCCACAAAGGATTGGCATCAGTAAAAAAAAACGCATTCATCAAAAAAACAATAAGAAAGAATTGCCACATCCGGACAAGGGAACCCAAGGCAGCGCGAACAGGGATTGCAGACAAGACAAGAATCATCCCAATGGCACCAAGCAACAGCAAGTATTGCCGGGCCGTCTCTGCCATGATTATGGCCAGAAGCAACAAAAGAAGACTTACAAGTTTCACCCTTGCATCAAGCTGATAGAGGAGTGACTTTCCGGGTATGAATCGTCCCACCAGCAAATCTTTCATAAGGAGCCTTTCCCTTTGAGGATTGTCCTAAGGGAACAAAGGAGCTGGTCATACCTGACGGTATCCTTCGTAACGGCAATTCCTTCATGTAAAAGCATATCCGATACTAGCCTTGCGGTGCTTACCCCAACATGGAGTGACTTCATGTAGTCAATATCAAAGAACACTTTTGAAACCGTCCCGTCCTGGGCAATCCTGCCATTCTCTAGCACAATCAGGCGCTTGGCGCATTCAGCCAATGCATCGGCATTGTGAGAGACCATGATGATTGTAATCCCCTCATTGTTAAGATGTGAGAGAAGCTGAAGAAAAGATTCCCTGCCCAAGGGATCAAGACCTGCAACAGGTTCATCAAAAAGGAGAATCTTTGGTTTTACTGCAAGCACTCCCGCAATCGCAACACGTCGCTTCTCTCCTCCGGAAAGAGCCAATGGAGATTGCAACCGGATATTCTCAAAGCAAAAACCCATCGTTTCCAAA
>JBAXZS010000105.1:0-8100 GCA_041670175.1 Sphaerochaetaceae bacterium
CAGGAGATTTCCTTGATGAGTGGTTCCTGCCACTGAACTATCCAAAATACAAGGACTCCTCATCGTTCTACCGACAGGTGATCAAGACCAACCAAATGGTGATTGACCAGCTCAATGACGTGATGGAAAAGGGCATCAAGGTTGTATATGTAGTGGGAAACCATGACATTACCTTGGATAGCAGCGTTCTCAGTGAGGCCATGCCCAAACTTGTCCAGGCACGTGATGCGAAAGGTCTCGGAACCTATATTACCGGGGATAGGGACGAGATTGCCATCGAGCATGGACACCGTTATGATGTATTTTCTGCTCCTGACACTGTCTCCAACCGTGAGCTGTGTGGAAATGATGATACCATTCTTCCTCCTGGATATTTCTACGCCCGACTTGCGACAAGCTGGATAGTGCAAGGTCATCCTCCAATAAAGAAGGATTATCCAGTGGTCACCACCGTACCGGATGTCAAGACCAATCCTGACCAGTATGGTGCCTATCTCTACTACCGTGTACTTAGTTCTGAATTTACCAGGATGACCCAAATTGAACCTTTTGAGGATAGGGTTTTCGATCTGAATATTGCAGGATTCAATGGAAAATACTCAATGAAAGACTTCTATCCAATCCAGCAAGCTGACGGAACGATATCGGCGCCAGTGTTGTTCAAAAACTTCCAGCGCAACTGGGATGAAAGGCAGGAAATCAACCAGATACAAGTCAAAAACAGTTTTGTCCAAGCGATAGCAGGAACCTTTGATAAAGATTACTTCTTCAAACAAGCCAAAATGCAGTATTTGGAGAATCCTCAAAGGGCCATCGAGGTGGTGGTGTTTGGCCACACGCATGTTCCTTATTTCCAAAAACTGGACAATGGCAAATACTATGTCAATGATGGTACTTGGATAGACAACAACAACCTTGACTCTTCCGCGACAAGAACCTTTGCGGTAATCACGACAGGGAGTACCGATCAAGCTGCCCTCTATAAATACATGCTTGATGGAAGCCTGCAGGATTTATCCGGCATTGATAACAAGTAACAAATAGTCCTTCAATCCAAGTCCCAGACAAGGTCCTGTGCGTGTCTGGGGCTTTTTGTTACTAGGGTAATCAAATTTGTTGATTTGAATATATAATCTCAAAGAAGAGGAGAAAAGTAGAATGGAGGTCTTTGTCATGAGAAAGGGAGATATCCTTCCCCTTCGAAGATGCAGCTTTAGGAAAATCAAAGAAACCTATTTCCATTTCATGTTCAAGAGTTGATTGCTGAAAAAGACCAGCTGATGTTCTCTTTTAATAATCAGACCTCCCTTCTCACTAGGTTTCCCTCTTGGAGACTTCGGTTTGGAACAGTACCGGATGGAGAGAAAATTCTCATTCAGTTTTCGATAATCTGGATAACAGGAACGGAGGATAGGCAAGATTGAGGTATCAGGTTCTTGAGTGATAGTATCAGTATTTGAGAGCCTTTCGGCTAGGTTCTTCAAGACCTTGCCTCATTGCTCGATAACAGGTTGACACTAGTTGCTAAAATGTCCACTATTTGCGAAATAAAGTTGGAGAATATGGAAAAACGAAGTGATGCGTTGAAAGTTGCCATGGTTGCCATACTCACGGCAGTAGTGGTGGTGTTTACCATGATTGTCAAAATTCCTACGGCAAAAGGATATCTGAATCTGTGCGACGTGGCTGTGTGTTTCATAGCCTTTACCTTTGGTCCTTGGACAGCTTTGATCAGCGCAGGGCTTGGTTCTGCACTGGCTGATTTGATCAGTGGGTATGCGCAGTGGGCCCCGATTTCTTTTGTCTGTCATGGTCTTGAAGGGCTTCTGGTCGCTTTGATCGCCCTTGAGAAAGGCGAGAGAAAGATAGGTTGGCTCAGGAAGGCTTGTGCCGCTCTGGTTGCTTTGGCCTGTGTCGCTGGTGGGTATTACGTGCTTTCCGGCCTGTTCATCAGCGGCTTTACCGTCGCCCTGGCTGAAGTTCCTTGGAACTTGGCCCAGGCAGGTGTGGGAGTGGTTCTTGGATTGGCTGTTTCCCGTGCGGTCAAGAAGGCCTACCCTCCTGTTCGCAGTCTTACTTGGTAGTACGAAAAGTTTTAATTTGGTATACTGTCTTTTCAGAGGAGCCGTCTCATGCAAAAATTCAGTCATGACACGATTGTCGTCCTAGATTTCGGGGCGCAATATAGTCAGCTTATCGCACGGCGAGTAAGGGAGATGCATGTCTATTCGCAGATAGTTCCCTATACCACCAGCGCCGAGATATTGGAAGCGATGCAACCCAAAGGAATCATCTTCTCCGGCGGACCTGCTTCTGTTGATGACCTTGGGGCTCCTCATCCGGACAGTGCCATCTACCAATTGGGAATCCCTATCCTGGGCATCTGTTATGGACTTCAAGTGATGAGTGTCCAAAATGGCGGGGTTGTCCAGCAACCGGAAAAGAGAGAATATGGATTCGCCCATCTTCATATCAAAAGGGCGTCCACTTTGCTCAAGGGTCTCAGTGAGCAGAGCCAGATTTGGATGAGCCATGGGGACAGCGTGATCAAGGTACCCGAGGGTTTTGAGGTTACCGGCTCCACACCCAACTGTTTTTGCACTGTCATGGAGAATGACAGCAGGAAATTCTATGGGGTGCAGTTCCACCCTGAAGTGGTGCATACCACCGAGGGCATGAAGGTCCTGAAGAACTTCGTGCTGGATGTCTGCCATCCTGCGACTGATTGGGATATGGGCTCGTTTGTGAAGACCTCCATAGCGGAGATACGCAAGACTGTTGGTGACAAGCAAGTGCTTTGCGGCCTTTCCGGTGGCGTCGATTCCTCTGTAGCCGCAGTCCTGATCCATAAGGCTATTGGGGACCAGCTGGTTTGTGTGTTTGTCAACAATGGCCTTTTAAGGAAAGGTGAGCCGGAGTTGGTCCAGAAACTGTTCCACGAGAATTTCAATATACGGTTGCAATATGCCGATGCTTCTGATGCTTTTCTTGATGCGCTCAAGGGTGTCACTGAGCCGGAGGCCAAGCGTCATATCATAGGTAAGCTTTTTGTGGATACCTTCTATAACGAGGCTCGCAAGGCGGGGGATATCTCGTTCCTTGCCCAGGGTACGCTCTATCCTGATGTGATTGAGTCCCGTAGTCCCAGTGGCGGTCCCAGCGCCACCATCAAGAGCCACCATAATGTGGGAGGGCTTCCCAAGGACTTGAAATGGCAGTTGCTTGAGCCTCTGAAGGAATTGTTCAAGGATGAGGTGCGCCAGTTGGGCCGGGAGCTTGGCCTGCCGGAGGAACTGGTGAATCGTCATCCGTTTCCAGGCCCTGGCCTTGGGGTCCGTTGTATTGGTGAGGTGACCAAGGAACGATTGGATACCTTACGGGATATTGATGCTATTTTCATTGACGAGATTCGCAAGGCAGGCTTGTATGGAAGTATCTGGCAGGCTTTGGCTGATCTCCTTCCCGTCAAGAGCGTAGGGGTCCAGGGAGATGGACGTACCTATCGTGAGGTATGCACACTCCGTGCGGTAACCAGTGAGGATGCCATGACCGCTGATTGGTTCAGGTTTCCTCCTGAGGTGCTGCAATCCTGTGCCAGCCGTATCTGCAATGAAGTCGCTGGAGTGAACAGGGTGCTCTATGACATCACCAGTAAGCCACCTGGGACCATCGAGTGGGAGTAGTACCGCTTGCCCGAAAACCTGCATCCCGTGCATTCAGATGAAGGTTTAGGGAAACCTGAAGAGTGCAACAAAGGCGTTCTGCTTTTGTCCGACAACGTTGGCTTTTCCTTGTTGGAATCCCTCAATCCTTTTCAATCCCACCGCTTTCTTGAGTAAAAACATTGAGAAGGTGTAAGGATGGATAAGTCTCCTGACTGGTTTCTTTCCTTCGGATATGTTGCAACAGGATGACCCTCATGGTTCCCCTGGCCACTTGGTGGGTCAGGCGTCCAAACTCCTTGGGTCCAGCAGGAACTCCTTGACTCCCATCGTGGTGTATCCGTTCTCATCATGCCTCGGCTTCATGCTTTTCTCTACGATGACCAGTTTCTTGAAGGAATCACCCACCTTGTCGAAAGAGCGTGTCTCCTGCATATATTTCTCTTTGGACGGGATGGCGTAGGCTGATTGGATGTAGTATTTTCTGCTTCCCTGGCTTGCTATGAAATCTATCTCGAGATGGATCCTTTTCTCTTTCCCCTCCACATCCTTCATTCGGGTTTCCACGGTTCCCACATCCACTTGGTAGCCCCTGTAGCGGAGTTCGTTGTAGATGATGTTCTCCATGATGTGGGTTCCCTCTATCTGCCTGAAGCCAAGCCTAGCGTTGCGCAACCCGACATCCTCGAAGTAGATCTTGTATGGGGTTCCGATGTATTTCTTTCCTTTCACATCAAACCGCTTGACGCGTCTGACCATGAATGCGTCCTCCATATATCCGATGTACTTGTCCACCGTCGCCTCGCTGATGGTAGTCTTGCTTACCGACTGGAAGGTGTCTGACAGCTTTCTGGGATTCACCAGGGTGGAGATGCCTGATGCTATGACATTGAGGAGGTCACCGATAGCGGCATCCGACTGGAGGCTGTAACGCTTGATGATGTCTCTGAGGTACAGGTTCTCCATCTGCTCCATGAGGTACGATGTCTTCTGCTCGCCTGTCCTCATGAGAGCGACCGCTGGCAGGCCTCCATAGACGGAGTAATCATCGTACGCCTCATCCTTTGTTCCTTTGAATGCAGTGGCAAACTCTGAGAAAGAGAGCGGCAACACATGTACCTCATCCCCTCGTCCCTCAAACTCGGTGATGATGTCGCTGGACAGGAACCTCGAGTTGCTGCCGGTGACGAAAACATCCAGGTTGTCCTTGCGAAGGAAACTGTTGAGGACTGACTCAAAGGCACCCAGGTTCTGCACTTCGTCAAGAAGGATGTAATACATCCCACTTTCGGTGGTCTTTGACTGCAGGAATGCGAGGAATTTCCTGGGGTCGACTTTTCTCGGCTTCTTTTCGGCATCCAAGGCAATAGGGTCTTCCCCGATTCTCAAAAGATCGTCAGCGGAATCGAAGGCGAAGCGCACGATGTGGTCGCTCTTCACTCCTTCGCCGATGAGATGGTGGTAGAACAGGGTGTTGAGGAGATATGACTTCCCCGCCCTGCGGATTCCGGTGATGACCTTGATGAATCCGTTGTGCTTGCGGTCGATGAGCCGAGAGAGATAGACATCTCTTTTGATTTCCATAGGCACTTCCATTTTATATTTATGACGCTATCGCCAGTTTTATGAATCAATTATAAGGTATTCCTAGGTAATTACAAGGTAATCGTTTTGCTTTTCCGGAGATTGTGGCAGAATCATGAAACACCTCAAGTGTTTGTGCAATCATACATGGAGCATTTCCAAAGCTTTCCTTCCGGGGTGCCTTGAGGATCCTCTCAACCAGTACGTTTCCAATGCGTCTGCGATCATGAGAACAGGGAAGAGACGAAAGGGGAGTCCGTACCCTTGTTCAAGTCTCCACTAGGAAGAGGCAGGGGACGATGCCCATTCCTTTGTCTGAAAGTGGAGTCTTGGAGTTTAAGGTGGGTTTGTTCCATAAAGCGAGTCATGACCGTCAGGATTGGAAGGTGGGCGCCGTTTTCCTGTTCTCTGAGAGATCGAGTCTTTCCCATCTAGGCGGCATGTCGTCTTGTTCCTTAAATCAAAAAAGTCATCCGGATTTGGCTTCATTCTCAATATGAGTTTTGCCATTAATGCAACACGGACAAAGGTTGATCGGTCCTAGGTTGAGCCATGATCTCCCTATTTTAGGCCGCCCTTAACCTAGTATACCTGTATTGGTTTGCTGAGCAGGGGAAGTAGGTATACCCCCGCCATGAAATTGAAAAACAGAGGTATTTTTTATTGTCGAGACCTAAGCGTGAACAACATCTTACCCTGAACATAGACAGGCAAAGCATCTGAAATGCCGAAGTCTCCGCTTGTATTTTGGCTGATGTGCGCAGGGCTTGTTCAGGACATCTACCACAATCCTTCACTTGGATCTGGTCGTGCCCTTCTTTGAAAATGAAGAGGTCCTCTGATTTTAGCCCTCGATACCGCTCCGACTACTTTTCTTGTCTTTGCCTCTTCCTTCAACAGCAGTCCCAAGACTTTCTCCATGGGGCTAGCAGGATTGCTTGCTAAGGACATTCGGACTGCTTGCACATATTTTCGTACCGATCTTTTCTTTCCAGATTACTATTTTAATTTTCCCTGAAAGGGATATACTACCCCCTATGCACCAGATGACCACTACCTCAGAGCAATTTGACCGCATGACGGCCACTCCTATCCCTCGTCTCATCATTTCGCTAGGCATCCCTACCATCATCAGCATGCTCGTCACCAATCTGTACAACATGGCTGACACCTACTTCGTGAGCCAATTGGGAACCAGCGCTTCGGGTGCCACCGGAGTGGTCTTTGCCCTGATGGGTATCATTCAGGCTTTCGGGTTCATGCTTGGCCATGGTGCGGGGAGCAATATCAGCAGGCAGTTGGGAGCCAAGGACACAGAGGACGCCAAACGCTATGCCTCAACCTCGTTCTTTCTCTCTCTCTTCATCGGGCTCGCTATAATGATGTCCGGTCTGGTGTTTCTGACCCCATTCATGTACTTATTGGGTTCCACCGATACCATTCTGCCCTATGCAAGGACCTATGCGATCTTTATCCTTATCGCTGCCCCTGCCATGGCAAGTAGTTGTGTAATGAACAACATCCTCCGTTACGAAGGCAAAGCCTTCTTCGCCATGATAGGACTCACCACCGGCAGTATCCTCAACATTTTTGGTGACTGGTTGCTCATCAAAGTATTCCATATGGGTATGATGGGGGCTGGGCTCTCCACCGCAGTAAGCCAGTATATCAGTTGTAGCATTCTCTTTTTTATGTTCGTAAGCGGCAAGACCGAGAGCAAGCTCTCCTTGAAGTATCTCAAATGGGATGGCAAGCTTATCTGGAACATTGTCTCTGTGGGCTTTCCCTCTATGATGAGACAGGGCTTGAACAGTGTGTCGACCATGCTTCTCAACCTGCAGGCGGCAGTCTATGGAGATGCGGCGATAGCAGCCATGAGCATTGTGGCAAGAAGTTGCAACCTGCTTTTCTGTGTGGGCCTGGGCATGGGACAAGGCTTTCAGCCTGTGTCCGCCTTCAACTATGGAGCAAAGAAATACTCCAGGGTCAAGGAAGGTTTCCATTTTACCTTATGGTTCGGCACCGCACTGCTCTCGCTCTTCGCGTTCTTAGGATTCGTCTTTGCCGAGGATGTTGTCACCTGGTTTAGGAACGACCCCCAGGTTATCAGCATCGGAACATTGGCCATGAGGCTACAGTGTCTTTCGCTTATCTTCCAACCAGTCTCTGTGACCGGTAATATGCTCTTCCAGTCCATAGGCAAGAGCGGTATGGCGACCTTGCTTTCGGCACTCAGGAGCGGATTTGCCTTTATCCCACTCGTTCTCCTGTTGCCTCAGATGCTCGGGCTCTTTGGCATACAACTCGCACAGCCCATCGCCGAGGTAATCACCGCAACCCTGACCATCCCTTGTGTCATTCATTTTTTCAGGAAACTCCCCAAAGACGGAGAGGAGATCTAATTCAAGTTATCGACAACTGCCTGCTCGATAAGTAGTCCTTTCTTGTAGTTGGCGAAGAATTGGTCGAATCCGACCATCTCTTCCTATGTGGACCTTGCTTCCCCCAGACACTTCCTCAGCAAAAAACTGCTCTAGCTTTCTTCCCTTGCCCTGCGACAGATAAGGGAGGTGAACATCGCCATGTCCAAAGGATTGGGCTAAGCCCTCTGTCAAGACAGGTATCAAGAAAAATAACGAATATTTCTACGCTACCTGAATATCGATTTCCCTCTCTGGGAAACATCCTGATTTGTACACTTCATCCGGTGTCTGGTAGTCCGATCCCTGGCGAAGCCTCTCCTGGTTGAAGAACTCCACAAACCCTTCCAGTCCGTTCGAAAGTCCTGTCATCGTTGCATAGTCATGGAGGAAGATGCATTCGTATTTCAAAGTTCGAAAGGTCCTCCCAATGA
>JBAXZS010000106.1:0-8002 GCA_041670175.1 Sphaerochaetaceae bacterium
CAAGCGGAATGTCTATCTGATACTGTACCATCACTTTTTGGACATTTGCCTTCATGGTAGCAAAGTCGACAGATGTGATATGCCGTTTGAGGACATCAAGCCCAAGGTATACGTTTTCGACCCCGTTGAATGCGGGAACAATGTTGCGGTCCTGATGGATTACGCTGATGCCCAGTCTCCTGCTGTCGCTTGGTGTTTGGATATTCGCTTTCTCGCCCGACACAAAAATTTCGCCGTTCGTTAGATGATAAACGCCGGTCAGAATTTTTATCAACGTTGACTTCCCTGCTCCGTTTTCTCCGACCAAGCCGTGGATTTCCCCTTCCTGAACAGCGAAGTTGATGTCTTCAAGCGCATAGAAGTTGCCAAAGCGTTTTGAAAGATGTTTTGTTTCAATTATCATATTTGCCTATTTAATGCCGGGGCGTCAGGCAAAACCCTGCGCCCTGGCTGCCGATAATTCAAGAAAGACTATTTCTCGATGAGAATCGCGGGAACATACTGCTCGCCTTTTAGGGTGGCCTGTCCGCTGACGGCCTTGATGCATTCTGCAGCAACAAGCTTAGCCATTCCGTCGAAGTCCTGAGCCATAGTGGCTTTGAGGTTGGTTCCTTGTTTAATCAGCTGAACCGCCTGTTCGTTTCCATCAACGCCGACAACGAGCACTTCGTCACGTCCAGCTTCCATGAGAGCTTGGGTGGCGCCGATGGCCGGTTCGTCCCATGCGCACATGATTGCGGTCACGCTTCCCTTCTGAGGGTAAGTGGTGAGGACATTCTCGACGATT
The DNA here is from genome assembly GCA_041670175.1 of Sphaerochaetaceae bacterium. GTDB lineage: Bacteria > Spirochaetota > Spirochaetia > Sphaerochaetales > Sphaerochaetaceae > JBAXZS01. Next base: position 788 of record JBAXZS010000106.1, read on the forward strand.
TCCTTGGCGTTGTTGATTTGGTTGGGCACGTCAACATGGAACTCGCTGAGTTCTTTGATGTTCGGATACTGGGGGAGAAGCGCTTCGAGAGCAAGAGTCCTCTTCACCACGCCCGGATGCGCTCTGTAGGTAAGGTGGACAAGAGTTCCCTTTTCTCCCATGAGTTTGAAGAGGTACTTGATGATTGCTTCGCCCATCTGGTAGTTATCGCTGGTTGCATTCATCTGCATGACGCCTTCGATATATCCGGAGTCAACACCAAATACAGGAATTCCGGCGGCAGCGGCTTCTTTGAGTTGCGCTTCGCAGAGACTCGGATCGATGCTGACAATAATGATTCCGTTGACTTTGGAAACAACGGAAGTCTCAATGTCGGAAGCAAACTTGCTGTTGTCGTTGGCCGAATCGAATACGGACACTTTAATGTTCGCTTTCTCGAGTTCGGACTTGATGATGTCTACCATCTGTTTTGTGGTTACGGAAGACATGTAGGGGGTGCAGATAGAAACGTTATTCACTTTTTCTTTGCTTCCCTGTGCGAATGACGGCGCCAAAACCGCCACCAGACAGATCAAAACTACTAATACTTTTTTCATTGTTTTACTCCTTTCCAATGATTTTTTTAGCTGTATCCAAAGATGTGACAAGTACATCCAAAAGACGCCCTTTCAGAACCGCCCTTATCGCAGGAACTTTTTCTGTCCCGCGTGCGACACCGATTTTCTTGGAATTTCGGATATCGGACATAGATGCCCCGAGAATCCGCGAACTGAACGGCGTATCCAGCATTTTTCCGTTCTCGTCCACGTATGATGAGCAGATGTTTGCCTTGGCTCCCATTTTTTGCAGAGCATCGAGGTCTTCCTTTTTCAAATTTCCGGCACGCGAACCGGTCGAACCGTAATCCACGCTTCCAATACCAATCAGAGTCGAATCGCAATGCCGGCCGAGCTCCACAACTTCTTTGATGTTCGGTTCATTGAGAAGCATGGACTTTGTCTCGACGTTCATGAGATACTGTGGCGCATTGAAAACGTAGTATTTGCCGTTGGTCTTCTGTGCGAACCGCTGCGCGATTGTGTTGGCAAACCAATCGGAACCAGCCGATTCCTGCCCACCGCAGAGCGGAATAAACTGGAGTCTTCTATTTTTACTTGTCGGAATCGCATTGGCAAGGCAACTGACCGTGCGGCCGGACATCACTCCTACTTTCTCACCGTCTTTTATCAAAATGGAGAACAGATCAGAGGACTTCTCCGCAAGGATGCGATTGGAGTTTTTGTCATCTTCAGCATCTCCGAGATCATAGACATAGACCTGGTTGATACCATATTCACCCTTGATTGCATTTTCATAGAGGTTTTCTTCGCTGTTGGGGTAATTCAGATGGATGCTAACCATATCTTGCTCTTTGGCCATGGTGATGATACGTGAAATCTGCGCTCTAGAGATATTCAGTTCTGCGGATATTTCTTTCTGGCTCAAACCTTTGATGTAATACAATTCGCAGACGCTCAAAATGAACTTCGTATTTTCCAATATTCCCATGCAACCCTCTGAAATTAATTTCTGACTGATAATTAATTTCAAAAATAGCTTAAGCCCTGTTTATGCCGTTGTAAACAAAATTGTGAAGAAATTAATTTCAAGCCAAAGAAGCTTGGATTGTCTGTATTTTTTGACATGGTTCGTCAGAGTCTGATCTCAATCTTTGGTACCCAGCAATTCGAACCTATCCAGAAGCCGTTTCTCCAATGACCATCATCGAAGAGAGTGAGCATGAAATAGCAGTTTTTGGAGGCAACCGCAAATCTTTGGCTATCAATCTGGTCCGTTCATCCAAGGGCGTAAGCCCCTTGACGATCTTTCTCAGTCAGGATTGGATAAGAGCTCGAAAGCCCTCTCTTTACTCAAGCAAGAAGCGTTTTCTGTCATCAATGATTTTCGAGGTGCCACTTTTTATTTATTGTCTGAATTGCTCAACAAAACAGATTTCTTGGCTCACATAGCAAAATAAGTGTACCAAAAAAAGGATGGCATTGACGGAAGAGCGCGAAGGCATTTTCTTCGACTCGTCAATGAGAAGGGAATGTATTCATATGAAGAGAGGAAGAAAGCCGTTGAGCTTTACATGAGGTTTGACAAGAGTGTTTGCGTAGTTGTCAGGGCCTTAAGGTATCCATGCCGCCAGCTTCTTTGGATATGGGTTCATGAGGATCTTCCTTCCGATTACCATCCTTTGGTCTGTTGGAGAATACACAGACAAGCAAAAGATGGGTGCTGCCGTGTCCGTGGCATTCGTTGAAAACCGACAATGGTATGGCTATTGTCAGTTGCATGCAGTCCTGCCATCTGAAGGAAGCATCATTTCAGAAAAGATGGTCCTTCGCCTCATGGAGAAGCTGAACACCGTAAAAGTTGCCTAGATTGGAATCGCTGGGAAAAGTATTGGACTTTTATCGATGGACGATGTCAGCGCCCCACCGGTCCGTGCAAAATGCACTGCATGCTGAAGCTTGACTTTACCAACAAATTCAGGAAAGACTTCAACCGGATGATATCAAGAGGTTGGAACGAGAGCCACTTTAAGGAAATGGTTTCAATGTTGCAAAATGAGATTCCTCTGCCACCAAGGTATAGGGATCACTCTCTAGTAGGTGAGTACAAAGGTTGTCGGGAATGCCATATGAGCCCGATTAGCTTTTGGTTTCCATGGTTGACAAGGGAAAACTTATCTTGATTCTTTCTCGAACAGAAAGTCACTTTGACCTCTTTTAGTGAATTGCTACTGTACCACTCTGGAGTTTACCTGGTGTTTACTCTGCGATAACTTCCATCACTATACAAAACGATATACAATTTCAGCTCTCACAAAGTGAAACGTTACCCAACTTTGCGACATGATTTGGTAAGAAAAAACCGTCCATAGATGTGCTGGAGAAGGAAGCCAATAAGGAAATGGCTGTCTTCTCCTCAAGTGTTTTTGCTGGAGGTTCCCTTACCAAAGGGAAAGGCGAATGGGGATTGAACTCGGCAAACCCAAAGGAAAGTTCTTTTTCGCGTCCAGGCCACAGTGAGGCGCCGAACCGATTGATATGACGGCCATAGGTACAGGAAAGGAACGTTGCCTTTCCCTGAGGACGCCATGGTCTCATGAGGTAGACCGACTCATCGGCGCATCCTGAATTGCAAAATTCACATTGGAAGAAGACAAACCCTTTTTCTTCAGCCTTGCCGGAGGGAGCGGCCACATATCCATTTATTTTCTCCTTTCGATCAAGAGAGTACAATTTGCATGATTCGAAAAGTGCATCAGCCCCACCAAAAATAAAATCCACATCACCAAAGATGACTGAGTCCTTGACTCTCACTTCATTGGGAATCCGTGCTGAAAAGACACGTGGCCCCAAAAACCCATTCACCTCACGCTCTTTCTCGGGAAGAGGAGCCAGAAAAAGCGTATCCTGATGGGCCCGTAACTGTACGTTCTCCAGTAAACTTTGCCGTGCATCCAGGTAAAGCGCCACTGCTTGTCCCGCGACTCGTCCATCTCCCGCTTCATTCTTTATTCCCAGATTTGCGAGATGTAACCGTTTTCCTGAAAAGAAGGCAGTGTAGGAGCGAAAAGTTCCACGCTTGCGTCCTTCAGGAAGCAACTCATTTGCGCCTTCGTTGAAGGTGATCACACTTTTCTCGGGACCTTCTCCCAGAAGGGTGATATCCTCCTTGTCGCAAAAAAGTTTTTCTTGATAGAGTCCCTTCTTTACATGTACCAGGGCCTTTGTCCCATAAGGTATCTGGTCCAGGGCTTCCTGTACTGAATAAAAGTCGTAGTGACCGTCATGACCTACGATAAGTTCAAGCATTTTCCTCCTCCAATACAATCTTGAGAGCCAAGAACATATTCGTGTCCGAGAAATGGTGTTCTCCCGAGACGATATCATGATAGAGACGAGAAGGGACGCCAAGCAGTTCATAGCTTCTTTTGAGGATTGTATATTGTTCTTCGACGTTTGCCATCCCTCTTGGTCCATTAAGATGGTCTTCCCTGCATGACTGGATGACAAGTGGTCGAGGTGCGATCAGGGAGGCGATATCTGCCATATCGAAACTACGCCAAAGCGAAGGCACATAATTACAGCTGCAGTTTCCATTAAGTACAAGAAAGGAATCCTTGAAGCCATAAAAATATCCACTGATGAACGCTAACTTTATCCGTGGCTCCAAAGCTGCGAAATAAAGACTTTGCATCCCCCCTCCAGAGAAACCTAACACGGAGAGTTTCTCCACCGCCCATTCCCCCCGTTCCACAAGGTACTGGGTGAGGCGCATCAAGTCCCAGACCAATAGCCCTATGACTGTAAATCCAAGAGGCTCCGCCATATGTGCAAGCTGAAAACATGTGGAGGAGAGGATATCCTCTTCCTTCCCTGTTTGTTTTGCCTCATCCCTTCGCTCCCCGAACCCTCTCGGGTCAGGAGCCACCGCAACGAATCCGGCTTTGGCTAGTTTCAGAGCATAATCATAATTATAGTACTCAATCATCCGCTTGACGCCTGCAATCTCACCATTGCCCGCAACAGACTCCTTTCCTGCTCCTTGATGCCCTGCGGGACAGATGAAGAGACGGGTATCCTTTCCTGCTGAATCGGGAATAAGGATATAGAACGGCATGTAGGTATCCTCTTCCGTGCAGATAAGCACCTTTTCCCTCAAAATGCTTTCAGGGAGCATTACCCTGTCGAGTATCTTGAAAGAGAGAGGGACTTTCACCATCAAGTCCAAGCCGAGCAAAGTCCAGAGTTTTTTTCTTGCATTTTCCTGCCAGGATACAAATTCCTCAGCCGATTTTCCTTGAAACGCCTCTTTTCTGGCAAGAACATCAAACTTTTTCTCAAGACCTTTCAGACTTCCATAATACATGACTGAACCCCTTTCATTCAAAAAGAGAGGATGAGGTATCTCTCTACGCCATCCTCTCAGAAAACCTATTACTTCATTGCATTCTTGAAACGTTGATATTGGGCGGTTCTTACTTGCAACATTCCAGGCAGGTTCATCCTGTTAAGAGCATCCAGATAAGCTTGGTACTGTGTCAACGGAGTGGTTCCCGTCACGAACGAGACCGCCATCTCATCAACGTAGGTCTGGATGTCGACCATGTACTGGGAGCTGGTTGCCGCCTCGTCGGCGGTTGCATAGATGAAGGGCCAGGGATCCTTCACGAACTGTGCGATATACGCATCCTGCTTGGCATGCCAAGGGGCGACCAGTGCATTGGTTGCCTCCACCGATTGATGTGCAGGCAATACTTGCGCAGGGTTGATGCCCAGTTGCTGGAGCCAGGTGTTGTTGGCGGCTTTCTCTGTATACTTTTTGGTTCCATCAGGATTTACAGTATAACTTTCCCCTTCGATACCCCAGACATACATTTCCTGGTTCTTCTCACTCGTTGCCCAATCAAGCCATTTGACGGCAAGTTCAATCTTTTTGGAAGCCGAGGTCACCCCAAAAATTGAGCCGACAGCATTCCTTCCGACAAAGAAGCCCTTGCTCGGGCCGGAAAGCGGTTGTTGTGCGACCACCCCGGTTTCAGGAGTCCCGTCATAGTAGGAAAGCTGCGGACTGTAAGTCATTGACTGTTGCCAGCCATAATCAAAGGTGATGCCTGTCTTGTCCTGTGCGAACCGCTGGACAATCTGGTCACGGGTCAGAGTGGTGTACTCAACTTCCAGAAGACCTTCCTTATACAGACCATTAAGGAACGTGAGGTAGTCCTTGTATTCCGGGGTGGCCTGTGCATAGACGACCTCTCCTTTATCGTTCTCAAAGAACCCTGAACCGATATCGGAAGTGAAATTCAAACCAAAAGCGGGACCGAACATATATGGAAGGAACTGTGCTTTCACAGACATGGGAATCTCATCCTTCACTCCATTGCCGTTCATATCATGGGAGGCGTAATATCGTAGCACCTTGGTGAACTCATCCAAGGTCTTAGGTACTTCAAGTCCTGCATCCTTGAGCCATTTCATGTTGTACATCAATACCGGTTGGTAGTTATGCGTGACATTTGTGGTTGGCACATAGTAGATGTGTCCATCGGAAGCGGTCAGGCTTGCTTTGATGATCGGATTGGCATCCAACCAGGCTTTGTAATTAGGCATCAGCGAGAAATACGTATCAAGAGGGGTGAATAAGCCGGAGGACAGATAGGTCTGATTCTGGTCCAAGTCCGGAAGCAGGACCACATCTGGAAGATCAACTCCCGAGGCAAGCATCGGGCTCACCGAGTCTACGTAGTTGGTGGGATCGACCAATGTCCAATCGATGTTGATACCTGCGTCTTTCTGTACTTTCTCGACGATTGGGGCCTTCTTGATATCTACCGTGGTATAATACGAATTCTGAGCAAGTGTACTCAGGGTCTGTCCCGGTTCATTTGTGATAGGAGCCTCGCCAGTATAGACATACTTGTTGGTCACTGTTTCCGTTTTGACCTCTTTCCCACTTTTTCCACAACTGGTCAGTACCAGTGGCAGAACCAATAACACAAAGATGATATTCCACGTCTTTTTCATATATTCTCTCCTTCTTCAAGATAAAAAAACTTTAGCCTTTGACCGCACCAAGCATTGCCCCTTGTACAAGATGCTTCTGTACAAATGGGCAGATTAGCATGATGGGAATAACCGCGAGTACGATACAGACATACCGTACCTGCAAGGTCGATTGCGCCGCAGCGGCTATTGCGGTGGAACCTCCCGCAGTCTGCATGATCTCACTTGAGGAAAGCAATAGAATCTTTCTGAGGAACAACTGCAACGGTTGCAGTTCCTTCTTTCCCAAGTAGAGCATGGCATTGAAAAAATCATTGTACCGAGCGACCGCATAATAGAGTGTCAGCACCGCCAATGTGGGCTTGCTCAATGGTATGGCGATTTTTCCGAGGCAGATGAAGTCGTTCGCCCCTTCCAAGGAGGCTTCTTCAAAGAGCTCTTCAGGGATTGCCTCGAAGGCCGAGCGACAGATCATCACGTTAAATACCGATACCAATACAGGCAGAATCATTGACCAACGCGAATTATAAAGTCCCAGGCTGGTCACCACAATGTAAGTGGGGATGAGACCGCCGGAGAAGTACATGGTGAACGCCAAGAAGAAATTCAATTTCTTCCTGAGAAAAAAGCGACGGCGTGAAAGGGGATATGCCGC
>JBAXZS010000107.1:0-7941 GCA_041670175.1 Sphaerochaetaceae bacterium
CAGGTTTTCATCAAGCATCTTGATGAATTCAGGGTCTTGTTCCGCTTTGAGCACAAAGTCATCCCCGTATTGCTGGGCCAGCTGTGCTTGTTTTTGTTCCAGTTTGGGCTGGTATTGTTGTTTTAATCTTTCTGTAAGCTGTTTTTGCTGGGCAAGATATTGTTCAAAGAATTGTAGCAACTGCTGAGTCAGTTGTTCCACTTCCTTGCTACCTATAAGGGTGGACAGCTGAATGACCTTGGCGAATTCCTGTTTGTACTGATCATTTCTTGGAAGACTGACATTATCCAGGAACGCCATTACAATCCCTTCAATGACCTGCTTCTTTTCCTCCCCTTTGAACATGCCAAGTTTTTTCTTGGTTTGTTCAAAAGTGACATCAAAATTGTGAAGGAAGTCGGCGGCAAGTTTTCGACCTTCCTGTCTCTTTGCATTCTTTGCGATTTTTTGTTCATCGACCTGAATATGTTCGGTTTTTTCCAAAGCTATTTCCCATGCGGATTTAATTAAAGACATAATAACCTCTCTCTGCACAAGATAGTCAACTTGGCTGACTTGGACAAGTATGAATTAAATGCTACATTTCCTAAGTATGATAACGCAGCAGTCCATCATGTACGGATTTGATCTATTTGGTACCCTTATCTTTGCGATAACAGGAGCTGTCAAGGGCGTACGGTGCAAATTGGATATCCTGGGGGTGATTGTATTTGCCTGTACTGTCGGATGTGGAGGAGGAATGCTCCGTGATATGCTTCTTGGAGCGACTCCCGTGGCCGCCTTCTCCAACAGCGCTTATATCATCATCTGTGTTTGTACCGGTCTTGTGGTCTTCTTTCTCGCTCCAAAGTTTGTAGGAAAGTGGAGGACCATCCTGTTTTGTGATGCCATAGGGCTGGGAGTATTCACCGCCTTGGGCATGGCGAAGGGTGCCATGTATGGAATCGGTCCTGTCGGGCAGATACTTTGCGGAGTGTTCTCTGCCGTGGGAGGAGGGGTCATCCGTGATGTCATGAGCAAATCAGTTCCCTCCGTCCTTACCAGTGACTTCTATGCGACCGCCAGTCTTATCGGGGGGATGGTGTACCTGCTTTTGGAAAAACTGCGTCTTCCTATCTTCCCTTCGTTTCTCATTACAGCGCTAATCGTGTTCATCTTGCGTGTGATAGCCATTCTGTTTAGTTTTCATCTTCCAGTCGCTGAGACTGCATTTCCTGTCGAGGATCATTTGATACTTCATGGACGGGAGAAGGAGAAAAAATGAATAATTCCGAACCAGTGTATTATCAGGAGCCCTATAGGAAAGAGCTTGAGGCAACAGTGCTTGATATCGACGGAGACCGCGTTATCCTTGATCGTACCATCTGCTATCCTGAAGGTGGTGGGCAACCTGGTGACAAAGGGATGATTGGTGGATGCATCCTCAAAGAGACACTCAAGGATGACCAGAAACAGATAATTCATTTGGTGGACAATCCTACCTTTCACAAGGGGGATCTGGTTCACATCAATCTTGACTGGGACCATCGGTACTTCTATATGCAGGTGCATACCGCCCAGCATATGGCAAGCGGCATCCTTTTTTCCCAGTTTGGCATCGGGACCGTCTCAGTCCATGATGGGCCGAAAATCTTTACCATTGAGACAGACCAGGAAAGTATCGATATGAAGCTTTGTTATCTTTTGGAGGACAAGGTGAACCAGACGATACGGGAAGGACATCCGGTCCATTATGAGGAGCATACCCATAAGGAAGCCGAAACGCTGGGGCTCAGACGTTCAATCAAGGTCAGTGGCGATGATGTGCGTCTGGTGATTATTGAAGGTGTTGATGTCATTGCCTGCGGAGGTCTTCATGTCGCCAATACCACGGAAGTATGCTTGGTCCAATATGTCGGGCAGGAATCCATCCGTGGACATGTGCGGTTGATTTTCACTGTAGGAGGAAATGCACTTGAGGAGATACGCGAGAACCGTTTTTTGGTCAATCAGCTTTGTACGCTTCATAGCGCCCAAAGGAATACCCTCCTTGAGGTGGAGACCCAGGTTCTTTCTTCATTGAGGGAAAGCCATACTGCCCTCAACAGGATGAAGCAGCAGCTCTGTTCCCTTGAATTCTCCTCTCTTCTTGAGAAAAGTCCTCTGGTGACTTGGGATATCACCAATGAGAGTTTTAGCTTGAAACAGGTGGCCCAGGCTCTTGACGTTGCTTCTTCCTTTGCTTTGTGTGCCTGTAGAAAAGAAGAGGACAAGTTGCTTTGGCTGTTTGCCTTCAAAGGGAAATATGCGAACTTTGATTTTGTTGCTCATAAGAAGGAATTGCTTTCCCCTATCTTCGGGAGCGGAGGAGGGAAAGCTCCTTTGTACCAGGGAGTCGGGAAAGGGGATGCCTCAGTCCTGTTTGATGTGTTCAGGGGTTTGGTAAAGTGAGTCTCTGGGAACAGCTTTTTGGCAAGAAGTCTCTCCTCAAGAAGAACGGCGCTCTTGACTACAAGCATCTTGTCATCAAGACCATATTGGTCACCGCCTTCGCCTTGGCTTTGGTTTTTGTGGGCATTCATGTCCTTTCAAGCAGAAGTGTGAATAAAAGTGCGATAGTGCAGAAGGTATATGAAACCCTTGGATACAAAGGGGTGGCCTTGTTTGTCTTTGTCGTTGATACCTTGATAGTCCCTATGACAGTGGATGTGATGTGGCCGTTTGTGGTGCAGTGGAATGCGCTGAATGCCATTTCCCTCATGGGAATTGCCAGTGGGCTGGGGGGGTTCTGTGGATATCTGCTGGGTATGTTGCTTGATAAGATTCCTGTGGTCACCCGTTGGACAAACAATATTGCGCAAAGCGAGAATGGAGCCATCCTGAAAAAATATGGAATCTGGGCTGTCGTGCTTGCAGGCATAACGCCTATTCCCTTCTCTACCGTCTGCTGGGTTGCCGGCTCCTTCCATCTTTCTTGGAAAAGAATGCTTGTAGCTTGCCTGGCCTCGCGTCTGGTCCGCATGACCCTCTATTATTTTTTTGTCGCAGCTACTCTGTAAGGGCTTTGCGAGCTTCCTCGATCAGCATCTGTGTCCGCTGGGGGGCATCACCTATATACTCATTGGCGTCCAGATAGGAAAGCACGTCCTCCTTGCTCATATACGAGAGGATTGTCTTATTGCTGGAGAGCTTTTCCGCCAGAGGGTTTGGCTTTCCTTCCTGTACTGCCGACCAGGAGGCAAGTGAGGCTTCCCTGATAAGCTCATGCATATCCTGACGATTCGCTCCTGCACGTCCAAGTTCCATCAGCAATCGTTCGCTTGAAGCGAATAGCCCGTAGGTGTCCATGTTCCTTTTGACTGCTTGCAGGTGGATCACCATGCCGGAGACCACTTTCATTTCGGTGATAAGAATCTCATCTGTGGCAAGGAAAATGGAAGGGAACACCAGGCGACGGTTGGCACTGTCATCCAATGTTCTCTCAAGTAGCATGGAGGAGTTATTCTGCCAGAGTATATCACTTTGGGCTGCCACGTAGCGGCAAAGGCTGTCTATCTTCTCGCAATTGATTGGGTTCCGTTTGAAAGGCATTGCCGAGGATCCAACCTGTTTCTTCCCGAACGGTTCGCTCCACTCCCCGATGGGAGGGCTCATGAGAATACGGAAGTTGAGGGAGAATTGTGAGAGAGTGCTGCAAAGATTGCTTAGTGCCTGGGATATCCTCAGGTCTTGTTTTCGAGGGTACACCTGGGTTGTGGCCGTGAAACCTTTAATACCGAGTTTTGCCATCACTTTCTCTTCAAGGTCGAAAGAACTCACGGAGGTCCCCGCCAATAATTCCTTGTAACTTGCCGAGGTCCCCACAGCACCTTTCATTCCTTTGCCCTTGATCTGGGATCGTATTCTTCTCAGGTCTTCAAGATCGGAGATGAGATCCTGCGCTGTCTGGGCGAAACGATATCCTATTGTGGTCGGCTCAGCAGGCTGGATATGAGTGAAAGCCATGCAAGGAGTAGAAGCATATTTCTCCATTTTATCAATGAACAAACCAAGCAGTTTCTCCGTCTTGGCTATAATCTCATCAGTTGCTTCGCAAAGTCTCATGGCCTCGGCATTATCCTCGATGTCCATGCTGGTGGCTCCAAGATGGATGATTGCCCCGGCTTTAGGACATTGCTCTGAGTAAGTCCTGATCTCGGCCATCAAGTCATGATGTATCTCTTGCTCTATCTTGCTTGCACGGTCGATGTCGATATCTTCTTTGTGTGCGATAAGCTCAGCCACCTGCTCACTGGTCACCAACTTGGCATCCCTTTGTGCCTGGGCAAGGGCGATCCAGACCTTTCGAAGTAATATTCTTTTATGTTTCTCAGAAAAAAGAGCGCGCATCGCTGTACTACCATATCTCCAAGTCAGAGGGGAGATGTATGTATCGTGGGTATAAGTGGACATGATGATTGTTTCCTCACTTATCCATGACTGTAGCAAGCAATGCGCTTTTTTGCAATGAGAGGGAAAAAGTTACTCTACATACCTGATTGATTCCCAGGCGGTGTTGTATTTGTCCAGATCCTGTCCCAGATCATCCTTCAATTCACAATTCTTCAGGTCATCGATTGTGTAGAACGGCTTTGTGGTCCTGAACTGCTCTGCATCGGTGTTCACAGAAGAGGGGAAATGGAACCGGTCAAGGAACAGGGCATAATTCTTAGGATCCTGGATGTAGTTGATGAAGTCCATTGCCAGGTCATAATGCTTGGCACCTTTGGGGATGCACATTGAATCTATGTACATCGGCCCTCCCGCTTCAGGAATAAAGAAATCGACATCGCCCCATTTCTCCTCAGGCAGTTCTTCAAAAATGCCTTCGGCGTATCCTTGGGTCACATAGTACTCACCGCTGGCGAAACTCTTGGCGAAACCCTCAGCATCAAACTTGACCAGATTGGGTTTCCACTGGTTCTTCACCAGCACACGGGCCTCTTCCAATTCCTTCCCGTTGGAAGTGTTCACCGAGTAGCCCAGATATTTGAGCGCATCACCAAGCACCTCTCTCATATCATCCATCATGCACATGCGTCCTGCGAGTCTCTTGTCACCGAAAATATTCCATGTGCGCTCATACGTTGCGACATTCTTCTTATTAACCGCGACACCTGCGGCTCCCATGTAATACGGGACGCTGTATTCCATGTCGGGATCGTAAGTGGCTTTTTCCAGTACCAGGGGAGTGAGGTACTTTTTATTGGGGAACTTGGCAAGGTCGATCTTTTCCAACATGTCCTGCTTGGCCATGATGGAGACATAGTCTCCGGATGGGAAAATGATGTCATAGCCACCGCCTGTGCCTGATGCCTTGATCTTTGCATACATTTCCTCGTTACTGGCGAAATAATCAAGGACAACTTCACAGTTATACTCTTTTTCGAAAGAAGCAATCACTGAGTCAGGAGTATAATAGGACCAGTTGTAGATGTACAACTTCCTGTCCGACGATGATTTGGAAGTTGAAGATGATGATTTGTTGCAACCCAAAAAAAGAATTGGGAGCAGCACCAACAAGCTCACAAGCAGGGTTTTGGTAGGTTTGCTCACGGCAAGACCTCCTCAATTGGAATACACCCTGTCCAGACAGTTCAGAACCGTGGCTGGACAGTGTAAAGTCAAAGTGAACTGTTGTCCTGAAATTTTAGGACAAGCCACATGTTTTCTGAAACAGAGGTAAGAGTCAAGAAGAATGTAGGTAAATATCAAAATTATTTTATGATTATTTTTGCTGTTGTTGGTAGATTCTTTTGTTGCAAGAAAAAGAAAGAGGCTGAAGTTGGTATCTTCAGCCTCCGTAACTAGTGCTAACGAATGATTATCTGGTCTCGTTCCGGTCCGACGGAGATGTACTTGATAGGGCAACCAACAAGTTCTTCCAGCCGGGTGACAAACTTCTTTGCCTTGTCAGGAAGATCCTCCCACTTCCGAGCATTTGTAGTCGGACACATCCAGCCTTCATATTCCTCATAGATTGGCTTGGAGCGTTCCTGGCCTTTGGTGTCCGGGAGATAGGTCGTCCTTTTCCCATCAAGTTCGTAGGCAACACAGACCTTGATCTTCTCAAAGGAATCAAGCACATCGAGTTTGGTCAGGGCGATACCGGTGAACCCATTCACCCAAGCGGCGAAATCAGCGGCGACCGCATCAAACCAGCCGGTACGCCTCGGCCTTCCCGTGGTGGCCCCAAACTCCCCTCCGATTTTCCTCAGTCTGTCTCCATCCTCATCGAACAACTCAGTGGGATACGGGCCTCCTCCCACACAAGTGGAATATGCCTTTGCCACACCAATGATGGTATCGATGCGATTTGGGGCAATGCCGGCTCCCGTGCAGGCTCCCCCACTGGTGGGATTGCTACTGGTGGTGTAGGGATAGATACCCCAGTCCAAGTCCCTCATGATACCAAGCTGACCTTCCATGAGGATGTGTTTGTGCTCTTTATAAGCGTCCCGCAAGAGAGGCAGGGTATCCTTGATCCTGTTACCGAATTTCTCGCTCCAGGAAGCACAGAGTTCCAGCAACTCTTCCAATTTGTATTCAGGCAGACCATAATAATCCAATTCCCTGTTTTTCAAAGGAAGGACCATCTCCAGTCTCATCTTGAGCCAAGAGGGGTCAAGCAAATCACCTGCACGGAGCCCATTCCTGGCTGCCTTGTCGCTATAGCAAGGACCGATACCACGTTTGGTGGTGCCGATTTTTTCGTGGCTGCTTCGTTTGTTTTCCTCAGCTCCATCGAGCGCACAGTGATAGGGCATGATCAAGTGAGCACGGGTATCGATGAACAGATTCTTGGTATCGACTTTCTTTTCCTCAAGATTCTTGAGCTCCTCTTCCATGGTGGTGAAGTTCACCACTGCACCGGCATCAACAATATTAACGGTCTTTGGGTTGAAAATGCCGCTAGGAATGATATGAAGGGCAAACTTACCCTTTTCGTTGATTACGGTATGTCCGGCATTGTCCCCGCCTTGGTAGCGGATAACCACATCAGACTGCTGGGCCAGATAGTCAACGATACGGCCCTTTCCCTCATCACCTGACTGAACACCGATTACAGAAGTAATACTCATTTCTTTTGCTGCTCCTCATGCATCTTTCGCTCAAGCTCAGTATGTTCATCGATATCGATGGCATCCCAAGGATATTTGATCCAAATATCAGGAATCTCTTCCCCCGCATAATATCTCTTGATCTCAGATGGCATTTCCACATCCTTCTTCTTCATTTTGTTATGAAGCACAAGGACGGCGATCTCCTCTGGTTTGTACTTAAGTAATTCTCCGACGCAATAAGCCAATGTGGTTCTGGTGTCATCCACCTCATCGATAAGCAATAACTTTTTGCCCATGAGCTGGGACTGCACCTCGTCAATCCATTGAATTTTTGTGGGATGGTCCTTGTGCTTACGGTCCAGGCCGTAATAGGAGATGCCCACTGCGAATATTGGACGATTGATGAAGGTCTTGATGATTCTTGCAGGAATAAAACCACCGCTGCCGATGGCAACGATGACATCCGGGTCATACCCGCTATCGAGGAGTCTTTGGGCAAGTTGTTTCACCAGTTTGTGCACTGTATTGTACCCTACATAATATTTCTGAGTTTCTTCCATAATCAACCTCACGCTTGGGGATACATCTCTGCGATGTAAGGAAGGGTCCTGTGCTTCTCTGCATAATCAAGGCCATAGCCTACAACCCAGACATCAGGGATGGTGAAACCGCAATAATCAATCTCTACAGGAACGACGTGCCTGTCCGGTTTATCCAGCAGGACTGCGGTCTTGACTGATTTCGGGTTGCGTGTCTTGAAGTTGCGGATAAGATAATCCAAGGTATGCCCGCTATCCAGGATATCCTCGACGATAAGAACATTGCGGCCTTCCATGTTCTGACGGGTATCCATCAGCAA
>JBAXZS010000108.1:0-7929 GCA_041670175.1 Sphaerochaetaceae bacterium
CAGAAACGAAAGTACCCTTGCCTCGATGGCAGAGAAGTCGGAGACTATGAATTTATAGCCTTTTCTTGGGATGAACGCGGTTCTGATGAGCTGTGAAAGCGTATCCGGGATATCCTCGTAGAGCATTTCTGTGGCTTCGTAATAACCAGCCTTCACCATATTCCTGGCTGTCTCCAAATCAGGGATGTGGTTCTGAGGCAGGTTCTGAAGCTGGATTGATCTTCCCGACCACCGTCCGGTGCGGTTGGCTCCATAGAAGAAGAACATCCCTCTGGCCCTACCGTCTGGACACACAGTGCGCTGCATGGCCTGGTATTTGCTCACCGATGACTTGGCCAGCTGAAGCCTCAAGGCAAGGACATCCTGTATCTCAACCGGAGCTGTCTTGATAAGAGCGGCCACCGCTTTCTTTCCTAGGGTTTCAGCCTCCACACCGTGCTCGGCAAGCCAGCTCTTCATCTGGGCGACACTGTTTGGATTGTCCAGCGCGGTCATTCCTTGAAGCTTTTCGGTGAGTTCTGCCTTTGACCTCTGGTCGAATGCTATGGCATTCTCTACAAGTCCCATATCAATGAGAATCCCGCGGTCGTTTATCATCTGGTCCAGGTGGTACTCATCCCATACGAAATCCGGCACCTGGTACTTGGATAGCCTCTTCTGGATGCCGACCTCAGTGTCAACATCGCGGATATTGTATTTCTTGAACAGCGCCCACTTGTCCGTGGCATGATGAGGAAGATTCCTAAGCCTTCCTCCGTTGGTGATGGTAGGAGCGCACGGTACGCAGAAGTACCGGATGAGATCCTTTCCCTCCGATAGTTTCTGATCGTCAAGCTTCAGGACTTTTCCAACCCCTTCGAGCGACAACGGCAACCCGTTGTAGGCCGACCATACCAATGTGCAGCGCCAAGATGCTGGGTCCAGGAAACCCTCGAGTGCCTCGTCATCGTTATCATATCCTTTGAAATGCTCGGGGTGATGGCGCCGAATCCAGCGCGACAGACACACACGCTCAAAGGAAGCGTTGAAAGCCCACTTGGTCACTTCCTTGCTTACCATCGCCTCCAACAGCCATTCAGGCACTTCCTCCCCGCTGGCGATATCTATTGTTTCCGCCTTTCCACCGTTGATGGAATAACCTAAAAGAAGAATCTCAAAGGCAGGAGACTCGGAATAACGGTAGACCCCGCTCTTGCGGAGGTCGACGTCGTTGTAGGTCTCAATATCAATACTCAGTTCATGTATCTCGTTCATGTACACCTCAAGAAAAAATGAAAGCCGGACGGCCAAGGAGAAGAAGACCGTCCGGCAAAAGGAAAGTTGCTATGCGAGGAAATCATCCTCGTCCTCAGATGCGAAATCGTCCTCAGCCATGGACTTGCCTCCAAGAGGATCGCCGTCAGCAATCTTCTGAAGGTTGTTCAGGCTGCATGCGATGCCCTTGTTCCCGTTGGTGTTGAAGGCGAAGAATGTGATCGACGCCCTTCCGTAGACTCCGGAATAGACCTCCGACCTATCGATGATGGGCTGCAGGTCACGGTCCACAATCTGCGGAGCTAGCTTGCTGTTGGCGTTGACGAAATATGAACCCGCATATGCAGGGTCATCAGGCTTTTCCTTGTCACCGTCACGAAGCGGCGTCTTGATGAGATCGAAAGCCGGGACGCTTCTGCCGTTGTCCTTGAGTTTGGACTCACCATCCTTGTACGCAGCCTGGATGGCGGCCCTGATTCTGGCAACCGTCTTGGTGTCGGTTTTCGGAATGATCAGGGACACGGAGTACTTGGGTTCGCTTCCCTCGATGCTCTTGGGCTCCCATGCGTTTACGTAGCTCCATCTTGTGTCGATGCCGGTGACCACCTTCATCGGGTTGGCCTGTTTTGTCTTAGTGTTTGTCATGATTTTCCTCCTCATTGACAACTGTTTTGAAATCTTCTTTCGCTGTATCCAAAGTCGGACGCTTGTCTGATTCATCGACCAGCGTCGGCTTGCCCGGAGCCTTGTAGACAAGGCTTCCCAGGACTTCCTCAAATCTCTTTCTTCCAAGAAGCGCAGTCATGGCGGTGATGCCGTAGACCTTCTTCTCGTAAGGGTCATAACCAGCCTCGGTGACAGCCTTGGCGGCCTCATCCTCGCTGGTGTACTTGCGAACCGACCGTCCTTCCACGACCTTGAAGCCGTCGTAATGTTTGCCTGACAGCGCTTCCTTCAGCGCGTACTCCTTGATGTCATCCGCCCATGAGACCAGGGCATCAAGCCTTCCAAGAATGGCGGCAATCTCGGTGTCATCAAGGCTCTGGGGCATCTGAAAGTCATAGCGTGCGAGCTCCAGGTTGAGCTCAGCCCTCGCCCTGCAGACAGCCTTGGCCTTACAAAACCTGCAGTGTTCTCCCGCTACGAAATCACCCTTGCCCTCGATGGCAAGCTTGGCTGCTGGCACCAGTTTTTCATTAGCCCAGGAGAGTAGCTCTTCACGGCTTAGGGTCCAGGTGCTGACGTTCTCGCGTCTAGGCTGGAAGACTGTCATGCTGATGGTGTTGATGTCATAAAGGGAATCCACAAGTTCCAAAGCACCTAGGGCGTAGCAGAGCATCTGTGGATTGCCTTCCGCTTCCACCATGACACCAAGACCATACTTGAAGTCTACGACGTGCATCTGGCCGTCAGCTACAATGACGCAGTCGCCGTACCCGTAGCCGGACGGAATGTAGGCGGACAGATCAAGTTTCTGCTCTATCATCACCATCGGGTCAGGACAGGTTTCCTTCAGTTTGGACAAGGTATCCAAGACGAACGGCGCGTAGTCGTCGCTGCAGGCTTCCATCTCGGCGTCGTAGAAACCAAGGTCCCCTCTCGGGTCTACGGCATCCAGACCAAGTGCCTTCTTGAGCTTGAACTCACAAAGGCTATGGGCGTCTGTTCCTTCCTTTGCGTAGGGGCTCTCCTGGTCAGGAAACTCGGAAGAGAACTTCGCAGACGGGGTGCAGGCCATCCACATGTGGGCGGATGACGGAGACAGCAACGCGTGGGTGCTACCTGGCATCTATGAGCCTCCTTGCATCCCACAGGAATGCTGCATAGTATTCTTCCCTGAGGTCATTTGAGCAGGTGGCTGTCTGATGCTCGAACAAGGCATCAAGCTGTCCGGCGTTCGGACCGGCCTTGATGGCCTCTACCACGCTGTTGATATCATCGACAGAGATCTTCCTGCAGTATTCCTCAGCATCATTGACTAGGGCTGAATAGTCCTCTTCCTTGATTTCGGAGAGCTTGGTGGCTCCATGCTTGGCGAGAAGCATCTTTACTATTGCCGTGTAACCCTCACGGGCTTTGCCCGCGATGATAGTACGCACTTCAACGAACGTGTACTTCTTCTCCAGTTCCAGCACTTTGACCGGTGCGCTCTCGATAAGGTTCGGCTGCTCGGAATCCGCGATGCGTGCCTCCAACTGCCCTATTGCCTTCTGAAGCTCAACACTTGCGTCCTTCAGCTTCTGGATGATGTCCTCATACTCTCTTGTATTGTCCATTCTTTGCTCCTGTCCCATCCTTCTTTGGATTTGTCCTGATCCTTTTCGCCATTCTCTTAGCCACCACACTGATGGCAATCAATGTGTCTGCCACCTCAGCTTCTTTTCCGTTTGGGTCTCCTCGCTTCGGTTCCATTCGAGCACCTCCTGTTTGTTGATTCGGCTTTTGCCTTCACAACACACAGGTCTCTCCAACGCACTTTGCCCAATAAACTTTCAAAAAAATATTTTTCAGATTTTTTGGGCAAAAAAGATTCTAGAGACCTGTGTCTGATAGGAGGCCTTCCTATGCCTCCGAATTCATTTCAATGGAGGTGCGTATGGGCAACAAGCACGCGCTCGCGCAAGAGAAGGTCATAGTCCTGACGGACGAGACCCGTAATAAGGAGGGGTATCTGGACATGGTTCCCTTCCTGGCGATCAAGGACATGGCAAAGAAAGAGAACCGGAAAGGACAGAAGACATTCGGCTTCAGACCCGTGGTGTACATCTGCTCCCCTTACTCAGGAGACGTGGAAGCCAACACGGAGAAAGCCAGACGCTACAGCCGCTTCGCAGTGGACAAGGGGATGATTCCCTTCGCCCCTCACCTGCTCCTTCCGCAGTACATGAGCGAGGAGAACGAACGGGGCCTAGCCCTTTTCATGGGCTCAGTGTTCCTGGACAAGTGCGCCGAGCTCTGGGTATTCGGAGACAAGGTGTCTACCGGCATGGCCGGTGAAATCCAGAGGGCCAAGCTCAAGGACAAGACCATCAGGCACTTCGATGAAAATCTCAATGAGACCAAGGGCATTGATGCCGCCAAGCAGGAGGCTTTGATATGAATTTCACCCTTTCCTTGGCAAAATGCACCGGGAACGTCCAGAACTGCCTTTATCCCATCCATAAGGAGATTAAATCCAAGGACGACCTGAAAGAGGCTGTCGCCTTTGACAATGTGGCGGGAACCTTCAGGACGGACTATCGTAGCATTGAGAACTTCCAAGGCGCCGATTGCGTCATCATGGACTGCGACAACGACCATACCGACGACAGCGCATCCTTCCTCACCCCGGAGCACCTTATAGATTCGCTCCCTGATGTCTCTTTCGCCTATGTGCCCAGCAGGAACGATGGAAAGGCAAAAAGCGGCAAAGGGCCAAGGCCGAGAGGCCACTACTACTTTCCTACCCTCCCAATCTCGGATGCGGAGGAATATGCGGCGTTGAAGAGGCGCATCCATGACCTCTTTCCCTTCTTCGACGATAACGCGCTGGACGCAGCCAGGTTCCTCTTCGGCTCCAAGTCCAAGGATGTGTTCTGGAACGAAGGCTGGATGACCATAGACCAGGCGCTTGATGGTGCGGAGACGGAGATCAATGACCAGCAGGAACAAACCGCGGTTGTCATACCTGAGGGCAGACGCAACAACACGCTCTCCCGGTTCGCAGGACGCGTGCTCAAACGCTATGGCGACTGCGACAGGGCTCGCGCCCTCTTCGCCGAGGAAGCCGCCAAGTGCGATCCCCCTATGGAAGGAGATGAACTCTCCGCCATTTGGTCCAGCGCCCTGAAATTCTACGCGAAGGTCAGGGAGCAGGAAGGATACGTCAACCCTACGGTCTATAATTCTGAACATGGAACAGTCAGTCTGAGACCCGCCGACTATTCCGACATCGGGCAGGCGAAAGTGCTCTCAAGGGAGTATGAAAGCGAGCTCAGATACACTGACGCCACGAACTTCATCCTCTTCAACGGAGAGTTCTGGGAGGAATCAAGACAGCAGAGCATAGGAGCCGCCGAAGAGTTCCTCGACCTGCAACTTGAGGACGCCAAGGACCTGGTGAAGGCCACGTTCAAGGCCCTTCTTGATCTTGGAGTATCTGAGAACGACGCCCTCGCAGGCGGGAAGAAGTTTGAGGCATCCCTGGAGGAGAAGCAGACGAAGGCCTATGCGGCATATCTCTCGGCCCTATCCTACCAGGGCTTTGTCATGAAAAGGCGTGACTACAAGTACATCGTCTCAGCACTCCAGGCCGCGAAGCCCATGCTGGCGATGAGCGTGTCCGACCTAGACAGCGACCCATTTCTTCTCAACGTGCCGGGCTTTACCTACGACCTCAGAAAAGGCCTTGACGGCTCGCAGCCCATCAGCCCCGACGACTTCATAACCAAGCAGGCACTGGTCGCACCCGGGGAGAAAGGTATGCAGGAATGGCAGGACGCCCTGGACCTCTTCTTCTGCGGCGACCAGGAGCTCATAGGATATGTGCAGCAGATAGTGGGACTATCGGCCATCGGCAAGGTCTACTTTGAGGCGATGATCATAGCCTATGGAGAAGGAAGCAACGGCAAGTCCACCTTCTGGAACACTATCTCCAAGGTGCTCGGCTCCTACAGCGGCTCGATCTCAGCCGATGCCCTCACCGTAGGATGCAAGCGCAACGTGAAGCCCGAGATGGCTGAGCTCAAGGGAAAGAGGCTGATAATCGCAGCCGAGCTTGAGGAAGGCATGCGGCTGAACACTTCGGTGATAAAGCAGCTTTGCTCCACAGACGACATCACGGCGGAGAAGAAGTACAAGGACCCCTTCCGGTTCACCCCGAGCCATACGTTGGTGCTGTACACCAACCACCTGCCGAGGGTGGGCGCCAACGACACGGGTACCTGGAGACGCCTCATCGTCATCCCCTTCAAGGCCGCCATCAATGGCGGCGGTGACATCAAGAACTACTCGGAGCACCTTGTCGCAAAGACAGGTCCTGCCGTCATGGCATGGATCATCCAAGGTGCGCAGAAGGCCATAGGGCGCGGCTACCATCTTGACCCTCCAACGTGCGTGAAGGACGCCATCAGCGCCTATCGCGACAGCAACGACTGGCTGGGGAACTTCCTGGGCGAGTGCTGCGAGATAGGCAGCGATTTGAGTGAGAAATCCGGCGGGCTCTACCAGGCCTACCGCACGTATTGCATGCGCAACGGTGAGTTCACACGCAACACCTCTGACTTCTACACGGCCCTGGATGTGATGGGCTTCGAGCGCAAGAAGACCAACAAGGGAAACCTCATGACCGGTCTCAAACTGCGTGAGGAGGCGTACCTTGACTGAGCGTGACGGTGTTTTGGCGTGTTCTGCGAAAAAGGTTGCTTTCCGGGTTCCACTGACCTCCACCGGGCCGAAAGTGGAAGTCAGTGGAGGTCCTATCAAGAACTTCGCATTAGGGCATTTTTTAGGGGAAAAAAGCCCTATAGGGGATTTATGGAATCGGGTTCCACTGGCCTCCACTTTTCAGATTCTGACGAGGTTGCCGATGAGGGAAAAAGAGATTGAGAGGGCGCTGGCCACCGAGGCCAGAAGACGTGGTGGACTGACCATCAAGCTGGTCACTCCCACACTTGACGGGATGCCCGACCGCCTGGTCCTGATGCCGGGCGGCCATATGGGATTCGTGGAGGTGAAGGCTCCTGGCTTGAAACCGAGAGCGCTTCAACTTTCCAGGCACAGGATGCTGAGGAACCTTGGGTTCCAGGTGTTCGTGCTGGATGACAAAGTGCAGATAGGAGGGTTGTTTGATGCGATACAGACCACATGATTACCAGGATTTCGCCACCACCTTCATCGAGGAGCATCCGGTATCCGCGGTGTTCCTTGACTGCGGTCTGGGCAAGACCGTGATCACCCTCACCGCCCTTCACTCCCTGATGATGGACAGCTTTGAGATACACAAGGCCCTTGTCATAGCCCCTTTGAGAGTCGCCAGGGATACGTGGAAAGACGAGGCCTCCAAGTGGGACCATCTCTCAGATCTTCGCATCTCAGTTGCCGTCGGCGCTGAGGATGAGAGACTGGTGGCCTTGAGGAAGGAAGCGGACATCTATGTCATCAACCGGGAGAATGTGCAGTGGCTCATTGAGGAGAGCACCCTGTCCTTCGACTACGACGCACTGGTCATAGACGAGCTGTCCAACTTCAAGAACCATCAGGCCAAGAGGTTCAAGGCTTTGATGAAGGTTCGTAGGTACATTCGAAGAGTCATCGGGCTCACCGGCACTCCGTCTTCCAACAGCCTGATGGATCTCTGGGCGGAGTTCAGGCTGCTTGACATGGGTGAGAGGCTTGGGCGTTACATCGGCCAGTACCGCTCCACCTACTTCACCCCGGACAGGCGCAACGCCCAGGTGGTCTTCAGCTACAAGGCGCTTCCTGGTAGCCAGGACGCCATCTACAAGAAGATTGGAGACATCACCATCTCCATGAGGTCCACCGATTGTCTTCAGATGCCCACCCTGGTCGAAAGCCGCTGCGGTGTGAGGATGTCCGCCCCTGAGAAGGATGCCTATGACGCACTGAAGAAGGATCTGGTCCTCTCGCTTCCTAATGGAGAGATAACCGCGGCCAATGCGGCTTCTCTCTCCGGCA
>JBAXZS010000109.1:0-7858 GCA_041670175.1 Sphaerochaetaceae bacterium
CTTGGGAATGCTCAGCGGCTTTATCGCCTCCTTTGTGATTGCCTTGTGCTGGTTCTCCAATTTCTTTGCACCTAGCGCCCCTGGTTTCCTTTTGATGGCTATCGTAACCATCTCCGGTTTCCTGGGTTCTGTGTTCGACAGTTTTCTTGGATGCACCGTCCAAGCTTGCTATTATGACCATATTCATGACCGGCTTACGGAGCACAGTGAGGAAAAAGGGATAAAGTTTGAGCTCAGAAGAGGCCTTCCTTGGATGGACAACGATATGGTTAATTTTCTTTCCAACTTGTTTGCTTGCTTGATTGGAGGGATGCTCTCTGTCATTTTGTAATCTAAAGAGGCAATTGCAAAACTCTGAATCCATGTGAAAACGGATGAGATTTTTCATGTCCTGTTTTCATCCTGGGGATTGTCCAGGTTTTCCGGCAAAACATCCCATTTCACTCGGGATAAGTCTGGAAAATCTTCTCGAATTCCATGCTAATTACTTATAATATATTGAATAAAAAAGACTGTTCCTCTATAATGGTAATCGCTAAACAACCAACAAGGAGAAACAATCTTATGTCCCTCACCATACCACAAATCGAACTGCCTTTTCAACTGTCGCTCTTCAAAACCTCAACGCTGGAGACCCTTTCCTCCGAGAACCTGTCCTATCCGGTGGATGTGAAGCTGAAACAGTTCATGGCATTGTCCTCGGCGATATTCCAGAAACTCGGGACAAAGCCACATTCCCTCATGGCGGTGAACAGGACGGGAAGGCCCGCCCTGCCTTACGACGCGATGTTCCTCGCCAGCCTTGCCCGCTGTTTCTATGGTATTGATACCGTAAAGCACCTTGTGGGGTTTCTTGGGACAAACGGTGGGCTTAGGGAATACTGCGGGTTTTCCAGGGTGCCAAGCGAGGCCACTTTCTCAAGGTTCCTGGCAACGGTGAGCTCCTCGATGGATATGAACGATGTCATCGGTTGCCTGGCCTCGGGGTTCTATGGCGACTCTCTCGTCGGGAACATCTGCAGGGACAGCACCACCATGGCAGCCAACGACAAGGCCGTAAAAACGGTTGGGCAGGTAGCAAAAAGTACGGTAAAGAAGAAGAGGGGCCGTAAGAAGAAAGGTTCCCTGGAGAGCCTGGAATATCTGAAGGAACAACAGGAAAAGGAAGCAAACGATCCCATAAACCGTCAGACTAGCCAGACTCCAGAGGAATCAATTGCCTTGCTCAACAGGAATTGCGCCTTCGGCGCCAAGACGAATGCCAAGGGTGTTCCCGAATACGCCAAAGGCTACAAGGCCCATATAGACGTCACCGACAACGGGGTCCCCACAGCCTTTGTCATCACCGGAGCAAACGTCCATGACAGCCGGGTCTCCATTCCCCTGGAGCAACTTACCGGCAGATGCGTCACTTCCCTTTACACGCTCTCGGACAGCGGCTACTACAGCACCAAGATAGACTCCTTCATACGGTTGCAAGGCAAGGTTCCTCTCACCGATCCTGCCAAACGGAGGAATTCCGTGCCATTCGCACCGCATGAGGCCTTGCACTTCAAGGCCAGGACAACGGTGGAGAGGACCAACAGCCAGTTGAAACTGTATTACCTCCCGCAGATATTCACCCACGGGTACAGCAAGTTCAAGTTCGTCGTGGGAATGGCGCTGGCCCTGATCAGCGTAATCCAGATCTCAAGGATAGCGGCTGCCAGGCAGGCATAAGCTTACGGAAAATACAGGCAAAGAGATGAGAATCCTTGGGACGAAGGATGTCTTGGCATACACTTCCAGAATGGTTTTTGTTGCAAGCTTGCCAAAAAACCAAGGCTCTCTTTTAAATTCGTTGAAAACTGAGGCCAAGCATCAGGAAATCCTGGTTTATGGGTAGTTATGCAATTGCCTCTTTATTGTAAAAATTTGTATTTGCACACAGGTGCGGACAGTCTGATAGAATAAACTCGTAAACAAAGGTAAGCTTTGAGCGAATCTAGCCGAGAGCCCTTGTCCCGAGTGTGGTAACCCTGGACAGGACTTCCCGTGCGGTTCTAGATGAACCTATTTATTCCGGTGGGAAGCACCGTTGGATTTGTAGAAACCGATACCATCTTTTGGTTGGGAGACTAACGTCATGTCGAGCACTAGCCTTCTAATTCCGATTATGCCTTCCGGGGAGAGCGGGCTTTATGGAAAAAAGGATTCTCGTGCTGGGGGGATGCCTGTTACAATCTGCTGGAACAGATTAGCTGCAATCCTACCCAGCTCCCCCTTATGTGAGCTGTAACATCTCTTTCTGGGTTGGTGCCCATTCAGTACCATATCCTTCATCAGGCGTTGAATCAGCTTCCTGCCGCGGTAGACTCCTTGATTATGAAGTTCAAGATGCATTCTTCGGTAGCCGTATAATTCGTTATGTCCCTTATGAATAGCGATAATCTGCTCCTTCAACCCGTAGTACTTGTCCTCTTGCTCTGGCAGGTCCAATTGATAATAGTGCGTGCTCCTCATCGTACTCCCCTTCGTTTGAGCACGGAAAGGACAAGAAGGTATACATTGCCAATAGTCAAGACTACCTACCGACGATGGATGTTTGACTAACAAAAGTTAAAAGAGAGACGAAAACTAACTTGACAAATATAGCCTCTGTACTGAAGTCTTCTCAGGATGGTACAGCAGTGAGCTCTACTGAGAATACGGACACTGGCTCGTCTACATAACCGACACCTTTATCTACCCACCATTGCAGACTCTGATAAGGGGGTCTTTCGGCAGATGCCTTTCGGTGACTGGATCAGCCCTACATGAGTATGCAGGTACTTAAGTTGATCCAGCTAAACTGCTGCAAGCATCTGAACAAGCGTTTGAAGACTCGAAGATGATATAAGAGCCAAAGGAACTATTTGCTTGGATCAAGGAGCCACTGGATAATATTCTTGGACTCAATTCCGTCATAAGAGTTTTCCAGTCCGCTCTCAAGGGATAAAACAATCTTTGGATAATTGTCCCTGATGGCCCTAAGAGGTGCAAGCTCGCATTCTATTACCTCAGTGCTTGTCATGGATAAGGTTATTTGGATATACATCTTTTCATCTGCTTTGGTGGCAATAAAGTCAATCTCACTGTTATCGATTTTACCTATGGCAACATCATAGCCTCTTCTAAGAAGCTCAAAGAAAACAACGTTCTCAAGTATGTGATCATTGTCTCTATTGCGAAAGCCAAGAAGGTAGTTGCGAAGTCCAATATCGACTATGTAGTGCTTACCAAGGGTTCTAAGATATTCCTTACCTTTGATATCAAATCTTTTGATTTCATAGAGGAAGTAGCTTTCAAAAAGTGCGTTACATAGGATTGAACAGTATGAGCACTGGGAACATTTGTCTTGTCCAAAAGGCCTTCATCTGAGAGAGTGTTTCCTATTGATGAGAGCGAGATGTTGCTTCCAATATTGTCAGCCCAAAAGAGAATGATCTTACGAAGCAAAAAGGGGTCTGAAATTTTGCTTTGGTCTCTACGCTTTTCACGCTCTAGTATATCTCTGACCACCACTGTTGAGGAGATGCCATCAAGAAGCATCAAGGTCTTCTCCTGATCTAGGCCCATATCTGCTATCCCTGGCATCCCACCAAAGCGGAGGTAGGAATCAAAAGCTTCTCTGGTTTCATATAAGTTGCCATCTCTATCAACTATGCGTTTTGCCACACCACCAAGAGCGCTTTGGCCTTTCCTGACTTCTAAATCATGGAAATAAAGGAATTCGCTAAATGATAGGGGAAGCATTTTGATTTCCACACTTCTTCCTGAGAGGTATATTGAGTATTCGAATGAAAGAAGAAAGGCATTTGAGCCTGTTATGTAGATGTCACAATCCAGATCAACTCTCAAGGCGTTTACGGCTTCTTCCTAATTGGTAAGTCGCCGAAGTTCATCAAAGAACAGATACATGCGTTTTCCTGCAATGCAACGGGTCTTCACATAGGTGTAAAAGAAGTCAGCTGTCAGGTCCCTAAAATCAGGGATTCAAAATTCATCTCAAGGATTTGGTCATTACCAATACCTGAGGTCCTAAGATGATTGGTCATCAGCTTCATTAAGCTTGATTTTCCACAGCGCCTTATGCCTGTGACTACTTTCACACTCTCTTTGTCTTGGAAGGCAATGAGCTTGTTTGGATAAAGGTCTTGATTCTTCAGTTCTCTGCTTATTATCTTTGCCTCTCCTCAGATATGCAAAGTATTGCAGAAAGTAATATAAATTTAGTCTGTTTGGTTGTGGGGGATCAAATATCAAACCATAAGGAGAAAAGCAAATGGCAACACAAGCCAAGGTCATAATCAAAGGGCAGAACGACATCAATAAAGCAGTAAAGAATGCAGCAAGTGATTTCGGCTCGCTTAAGGATTCTGTTGCAAAGTTTGGGCCCATGCTTAAGACAGCCTTTACGATGATATTGAATCGCTGGTGTCTGTAGGCTTTCGTATCAACAGACTGCTTCCGATTTATTTGAGTTTTGTTCTTTTCTCTGGGGTGAGGGAGATTGGGTGCTATTAAAAAAATAACTCCCTATTATATAAGGAGTCATTTCATCGTTTGATTACCGGCATCCAGACTTGAACTGGAACGGATTATGCATCCATCAGATTTTGAGTCTGACGTGGCTACCAATTACACCATGCCGGCTTGGCAACTTCGATATAATACCAAATCCAGAAATATAAATCAACAGCTATTGCTGTTGTGATTTACTGAAAAATTGCATACACTAATTGAATAAGAGCGGAGGAAAAATGAAAAACCTCAGAAAACTATTTATCATCATGCTGTTGGTAGCTTTATGCGCCCCTTATGCGTTCGCTAATGCTAGTTCTGTTGACGACATTATGAACAGTGATGTTCCTATAGCTTATGGTGATGAACAGTTCAGACAACGGATTTTGGCGAGGACGGAAGGCAAGCGTTCTCCTGTAGGGCTTGTTCTCTCAGGAGGGTCCGCCCGTGCCATGGCCCATATCGGAGTTTTGCGGTATTTGGAGGAGAAGGGCATTGTCCCTGATTATATCATCAGTAATTCCATGGGGAGCATCGTGGGCTTGTTGTATGCTGCAGGAATGAGCCCTGACCAGATTGAGAAAGTTATTTTGAATTCAGATTTTGGAAAGCGCTTGGATTTCACACTGCCCTTGCAAGGTGGATTGCTTCGAGCCGACACCCTGGCGGAATTGGCGGCAAGCTATCTTGGCAAGCCCTTGCGTCTTGAGAATCTGGAGATTCCCATCATAGTCGTGCAGGAGGATCTGGTCACGAAACGCCAGATACAGATCAGTGAAGGAGACTTCGCTCAGGTGTTTCTCTCTTCTTTTTCCATTCCTGTGTATTTCCCTCCTGTAGAGTACAAAGGACACTTGCTTATCGATGGTGGTATCACAAACCTTGCTCCTGTTGATCTTGCCTTCAAGTATTCTGATGATGTGATAGTCTCCACGACTTTCTACAGTGTGGATAATTTGAATCTGCGTAATCCTCTTACCAATCTAAATATCGCCTTTGACATCCAAAAAAGACGCTCAGGAATCATTGAGATGAAACGTAACCCCTCGCTCATATGGATACGATGCATGGTGGAGAAGGATTCCTTCATGGACTTTGACAATATCAAGGAAATAAGCCAGAAGGGGTACGAGGCCGCAAAGGCTGTGGATGACCAGTTGGCAAAGGTACCTCAGACAAAAGGATTGGAATCCCTTACGGAAAAACGGGCGTATTTTAACGAAACCCTGAACAAGGGAATAAGCAATTATTTCCTTTTCTCTCATGTACATAAAAGTACAGGATATTCTGTGATGGGTTTTGATTCCAATTCCTTTGTAAATGATAGCCGTTCGTTTTTGAAAGAAAACAGTACGTTTGGGTTGGATTACCGTTTGGAATGGGGGAATTTCTCCACCTATTTGTTAGGTGGCCTTTCATATGCAACCTTCTCAAATGAGTATTTCAGGGCTTCCCCTGAGCTTACTGCTGGTCTTGATTACTATGCGTTCAATCATGTGAAAGCATCGGTTCTGGTCGATTTTGATTGGGATAGCAGGAGCCTTACCCCCTCTTTCTATGTGCGGCAGAATATTGAGGCGCGGTTCAAGTTGTTGAATGATCATTTCCTAATCAGAGGTGTGGAGGGTTTTGAAAGCCTCCATGGTGAGGCGAGGTTGTTCGGACGTAATACCTTGTTACTCAATGCAGGGCTTGACGGATCATATCTTGACGGTATAAAAAACAAAGGCTGGAATCTCGCAGGTTCTCGTCTCGGCGTGTACTATCAGGTGCTGGGCGATTACCTGTCTTTCCGTTCCTTTGTTTCCTTGAAAAGCGATGTGGTGCTGGATGCGATGCCCACGGGTATGTTTTTTTCAATGAGAAACACTTTTAGATTCGCTTTGGATGAAAAAGGGGATGTCCCTCTCTTTACCCAGGATGGATTCAGGACCAATAGCAATAGCTTGAGGACGAAAGGGCATAATCTCATCACGCCTGAAGGGAATCCTTCCAATTTCTTGGCGGTTGCAAGCCTTCATCTAGGATATCGTCCCATTAATTTCAAGCCTTCCTTCAGCGAGTTGGTCATCCTTAATAATGCTTCAATTTCCGCTTATCTTGACCTGCTTTGGGCTGAGGAGACTTTCCTTCCGGCCTTGAGTACCGGTTTGCAGATGGACATCACCACTTCTTTCCTTGGTCTGAAGGATTTCCCGTTCTCCATCTATTGTGGCTATGACCAAGCAGTCAGTTCGGTTGTATGGGGGTTCTTCCTTGGTAATGTGATCAGCTGAGTCCGTGGCTTTTGAGATATTCCTCATCTTCCTTGGAAAGCGAAGTATCAGGAAGTCTCTCGTCATCGTCTTCCTGATTCTGTTTCTTTTCTTTTTCCTGCTCCTGCTTCATGACTGCAAATCCTTCCAGAAAGGATGCCTCTGTCGCCGGATAAATATTCTCCAGCATGACAGGCATGCGTCCAAGGGCAACACTTGCCGTATCCTTATCAGCACTGAGTGCGGTGACCATTCTTGTCTTGGGGTCGCTGAGGGCCTTAAGGAATTCCTCGATGAAAGGTCTCTTGATGCCGCTGGTATTGGAAATATGACTGTCCTTGGCCTGCTCCAGCAATTGCAATGCCTCCTTGACCTTCCCGAAATGCAAATATGCCTGAGCCGCATGGATATAAGGCTCAGGGAAGGCCGGGGTGCGTTCCAGAAGGGTTTGCAGAGTGGCGAGAGCCTGCTCCCAGTCCCCTTTCAGGAGATAGTACCATCCTCGATTATCAACAATCCCTGCTGCTTGCTTTTCCAATCCCTCTGATTCCGCAAGCAACTGTCCAGCTCTTTTTAGGTCTCCCTTCTCCAATAGATAGGTCTCGTAGTTGACGTAGACATTCTTGTCTCTGTATCCGCTTTGATACACTTTTTCCATCTGTGCAATTGCACCATCAAGGTCATGATTCAGCCAGAATACCATGGAAAGCATCGTCTGGGAGATATTTACAAGCTTTTGATGTTCCGCTTGGTTCTTCACCTTGTTTTTTCTTGCAATTAAATCCTGCAATATCTGCTCCCCGACGTGATAATCACCTTTCTGGATATAAATGCTTGCACTGGTGACTTCAAATTGCTCACTCAGTCCGATTTTCCTTGCTTTTTCCAATAACGGCCAGGCTTTCTTCACCTCATCCTCATTAGGATTGTTTGCCAGCTTGATGGCTTTGGCATAGAGCAGGGTGCTTCGTCTGGAAAAGAGAAGACCAAGGAGCAACACCATGCAAAGGACAAGCTTGAGGATGGTGTTCAGCGGCATGAACATGATGACCAGCATCGAA
>JBAXZS010000110.1:0-7829 GCA_041670175.1 Sphaerochaetaceae bacterium
GACCTGTACTGCTTTCGTTGCGAAGAAGATGGGTATGTTGACCGATGATTCACCGATCAAATAACCAGAAAAAACATTACTGTTTTTCTTAGAATCAAAGAAGGAGCCCAAAAGGCCCCTTCTTTTTGCAGTTCTGATTGGTCATTAATAATACAAGGACACATAAACAATCTTTACAAAACTCTGAATGTATCTTCAAAAAAGACTATAGGAAATGACTTATTCCTCATGGCCGCTTTCCTTCCAAAGCTCAGAAGCCACAGGAGCCCATTCCTTAGCATAGTTGACACATTTGTCACACAAATGCTCAGCCGCCTCAGGACTTTCCAAATCAGTGGACTTCGCATTGGTAGCAGCAACCATTTTCTTGAGAAACTCAGGATTCTCCAACATCGGGCAAGGACGAAGCATATTCTTATTGAAAGCCTGGTTCTTGTGATATTCCTTGAACAAAGGTTGTTGCAAGGCGTCAAACAAGGAAACATCCTTGATATTGGCCGAACTGTAATGGATAAAAACACATGGCTCAACATCACCATTCGCATTGATATGAGCGTAATTCTTTCCACCTGCGATACACCCACCAACAAACTCACCATCATTCTGGAAATCCAGCGGGAACATCAACAGGGGATTCTTGACGGAGCGAATCTCACGGATACGATGATACATGAACTTACGCTGCTCAGCAGTCGGTATCAAATCGGCAGAAGCGTTGTTCCCAACCGGCATATAGTGGAAGTACCAAATATACCTGCAACCCTTCTGTTCCAGCAGCTTGAGGAACTCATCGGAAACAACAGTCTCACAGTTCACCCTGGTGTAGCAAATAGAAGTCCCGAACAACAATTTGTGGGACTTCAGCAGATCCATCGCAGCCATAACACGATCGAAACAACCCACACCTCTTCTCCCATCGTTCTGTTCAGCAAATCCTTCGACAGAAAGAGACAAGGTCAAATTGCTCACCGCAAGCATATCATTACAGAAAGCCTCATCAATCAAGGTACCGTTGGTGAAAGCCTGGAACTCGCAGTCATTATGCTTTTTACAAAGCTTGATTATGTCCGCCTTGCGCACCAAGGGTTCCCCGCCTGTGAACAGATAGAAATAGATACCAAGTTCCTTGCCCTGGGTGACAATCGAATCCATCTGATCAAAGGAAAGATTCAAGGTATGCCCATACTCAGCAGCCCAGCAACCAGTACAATGCAAGTTGCAGGCGCTGGTAGGATCCAAAAGCAGAACCCAAGGGAAATTACTCTGATATTTATCGCGAAGCTCCCGTGCCTTTTCAAGACCACAATAACCGGCCTCATAGGCTAGATTCAGAGCAAGACTCTTGATAACCTTCGAATCCACCTCGTTGACAACCGAATTGGAAAAACGAACCCATTTTGAATCAGGATCCTCAACGAACCTGGAAAAATTGGAAACAGCATTCCCTTTCTTTGTGTATTTCTTGTCCTGCTTGGTGGAAGGCATATACTTTGCCAAAAAGGCAAATAACTCCCTTACTCCATCAGTAGGATTTTTCTTTACATGATTGATAGCCAAATCGATGCCAGTGGACAAGGCCATACGAGTGGCATTATGTTTTAAGGTCCCCATAATTTATATTGACTCCTTACTTATTATATAAATTATAGCTACAATAGTTTAAAAAATCCAACTACCATATGCAACAATATGGGTAGTTTTGGGACAAAATATTTTTTTGGTAAAAAACTAGATATAGTAAAAACAAAAATCAGCAGAAAAAATCAGAATTTACATTCTGCAACCATGAAGAATCCACCAGATCACCATGAAGAAATTTCCTCGCCACAGCAAGAGCCTTAATTTTATTCTCCAGCTCTATTTGTTGTAATATCTGCAGGTTATTCTGATAAGCCTCTTGCGCCATCGGCTTTCTTTGCAAGTTCGCATACATCAGACGAAGAATATGCCCACAATGCCTTTGGACATCCTCCCATATGTATTCCTTACCTATGACATGGAAAATATAAGAGAAAAAGGTCTTGTAATCCATCACGAACTGAAAATAATCCTTGTTTCCCAAATCAGTTTGCTGAGCCCTCAGATCCTGCTTCAGAACATCAATATCATTTTGTTTTGCCTTGATTGACCAAACAGCATCGCACACCAAGGATTCAAGAAGGAATATCTCATCAGGAAATCGCGAAGGACAGAGCAATGAGACGGTGGTATATTTTTGTGGTACGAGATCAATTAAATTTTCATGAGCCAGAAGCAAGAGAGCCTCTCGTACAGGCGTCCTGCTCACCTGCAACCGTCGGCAGAATTCATCCATCCTTATCCGTTGCCCCGGCTTGAGCTCCAAGCGCAGGATCTTCAGTCGCAACAACAGATACACATCCTGCCCCGCACTTTCTTTAGAAATGATAAGCCCCCTCTCTCCTCATAGTTGTGCCAGAGAACAAGAAAACTGTCAATTGTCTTTTTAGGCCTATTCATACTCCCTTTCTTCTTTTACAATCACACTATGACATTGGCTATATTGGGAGATTCAATCTCCACCTTCAAAGACTGGATTCCTGACGAGAATGAAGCATTCTATCCACGAATAGGATACGATGTGAAGCAGGTTGAGCAGACCTGGTGGCATCTTCTCAGTGAGAAGACCGGACTTGTCTTGACAATGAACGAGTCCTATAGTGGCAGCAGGGTCTCCCCGACAGGCATAAGACCTAAACGCACCGCTTTTATCTCAGAAAAAAGAATGGAGCACCTCCAAGCTGACAGGATTATTATATTTGGAGGCACCAATGACTTCGCTCAGACAAATGAAATCCCTGCCCATTTTCAGGAATTCACACAATCTTATGAATTGCTCATTAAATCGCTTGCAAAAAGATATCCTGAAAGCAAACTTTACTTCTGCACCCCTCTCACAAGGACCGACTGGGAATACCAACAGAAAAATCTTTTCGGATGGACTTGCCAAGAACTACAGGAAACTGTGAGGACACTGGTCTGCAAGCAACAAAAAAATAACGGCAACATCTTTCTCATCGACCTTGCCAAGATTCCAATCACAGGGGGAATATTACAAGACGGGCTGCATCCAACAATAGTAGGGATGAAAGCCATCTATGAGACAATGTTGCCGTATTTCACCGAGAGGCAGCATCTATTCGTTTTGAGATAACCGATAGATCCTGCGAACCAGTTTCATGTCTTCATCAGTTGAATGAGACATTGCCAAAACGACATCAAGAGGAATTAATTTTTGCTCCTCCTGAGCTACACCGACCCTTTGCCCCATATCCACAGATATTTGTTCGCCAGTGGTAAGATACTCAACCGTGGTGCCTAGAATCTTCGCGATTTTACAAGCAGTTAACACGGATGGGTAGATAGTTCGCGAGCGCTGTGTGATGAGCAAGGGGTAGCTCAAATCAAGTTTCTCTGTGAGGACCTTGATTGAGATGCCAACGCTTTTGCGTTGTTTGTCGAAACGTTCCCAAAATTTTTCTGCACCAGCTTCTTTCATGGTCTTTACTTTATCATATATACTAGAGATTTGGCTATAGTTTAACCCGAAAAGATGCCAATCTTTGTCACTGTTAGGTAATCAAGAAAACCAAAAAGATATCTTTTATCCCATAACCATATTCCAAAGAAAACCCTCTCAAATATTGAAAAAAAACAATTGACGCAACTTCTGTACATTTCTATAGTTATTAAAGAAAGATGACTATGAAGAAAACAAACGCAATGAGAATTCTGGATACCATGAGAATCCCCTACTCCATTCAGAACTATCAATGGGACGAAGAACATCTGGATGCGATACATGCAAGTTCCTCCGCAGGGCTCGACCCCCAGCAGGTATTCAAGACAATAGTCCTCAAGGATAGTGATGACAGGATATTTGTTTTTTGCCTCCCTGCCGAATTTTCAATAAACATGAAAAAAGCCAAAGAGATAACCGGTAGCAAGAACATCGATCTGCTCAAGATGGAGGACCTCTTGAAAACAACGGGATATATCCGTGGCGGATGTTCGCCGTTGGGAATGATCAGACATTATCCCACCTATATTGAGGAAAGCGCCCAGCTGGAAGAACAAATCTATATAAGCGCAGGCCAAAGGGGGCTCCAACTCAAATTGGCCCCTGCCGACCTGCTTCGCTCCCTTGAGGGAACATATGCGGATTTCACCTAGACAGGCCCCGATAAAAAGGAGTCCTCACCAATACGGCTTCCTTTCTCTTGTTATGGATTTCGATGAACACCTTGTCACCGAACTTTAGGTTTGTCTCACGCTTAATCATCACGTAGCCGATGAATTTATCAAGTGTCGGGCTTTTGGTGCCACTGGTCACAAAGCCAATCTCCTCGTCTGCAAGGAATACCTTATAACCACTACGAGGCACGCCTCCCTCGACCATCTCCACACCACGCAATGAACGAGGAACCCCTTTCTCTTTCTGTTCGGACAAGGCGGCCTTCCCACAAAAATCGTCCTTTGTCAAATCGACAAATACTCCAAGGTTAGCCTCAAGAGGGGTTATGCTATCGGAAATCTCATGTCCGTAGAGAGGCAGCTTCGCCTCCAGCCGCAAGGTATCCCTCGCTCCAAGACCGCAAGGAGCCAGACCAAAAGGCTCTCCAGCCTTGATAAGGATGTTCCAAAGCCTCACCCCGCAATCACTTGGACAGTACAACTCAAATCCATCCTCACCGGTATATCCAGTACGGCTCACGAGACACCCAACTCCTCCAACAGAAACGTTCTCCCTAAAAGTGAAAGAGGCTATCCCTGAGCAAGAGGGAACCAAAGTGGAAAGGATCCGCACTGAAAGAGGTCCCTGCAGGGCAAGTTGCACATACTCTTTTGAGCAATCGGTCACCTTGCAGTCATACTTGCCCTCATGGGCTTGCATCCAGGCGATATCCTTGTCGGTGTTCGCAGCATTAAGCACCACAAGATACTCCTCCTCATTCCTCTTGTAGACCAGAAGATCATCCACCACAGTACCATTCTCGTAACACATGAGTGTGTACATGACCGTAGTATCTTTCATGTTTGCAATATGATTTGTACAAATCCAGGAAAGGAACTTGGTGCTTTCCTTCCCCTTGACCAGACACTCCCCCATGTGGGACACATCAAACAATCCTGCTTTGGTCCTCACCAAAGTATGCTCGAAAATAATACCATTACCGAAGTTCACCGGAAGTTCCCAACCTCCGAAATCGATAAGCTTCGCTCCCGGATCCTTGCCATATACGGCATAAATTGGTGTCCTTTTCATAGTACGGCAACAACCTCCATCTCAATGAGGACATCCTTGGGCAACCTGACCACTTGAACAACAGAACGAGCAGGAAGGACCGCACTTGTGAAATAGGTACTGTAAATTCCGTTGATAGTCGCGAAATCATCCATATCCTTGATGAACACCGTGGCCTTCACCACCTGATCCAGGCTTGAGCCTGCCGCTTGCAGCACCTCTGAAAGGTTCCTGATCACCTGATGAGTCTGCTCACTGATGCCACCTTCGACTAGCCGATTGGTCTTTGGATCCAGGGCTATCTGCCCACTGGTAAACACACAACCATTGGCTTTTACCGCCTGACTATAAGGACCGATGGCCACTGGAGCCTTTGTCGTGGAAATCTTTTCTTTGTTCATAATATCTCCCTTCTGTACAGTACCTTCCCGCGCGTTTCCTTGCAAGTAAAAAAGCACTTGACCCAATGGATTCAAATGGAGTATGTTCCAATTAGTTGCAATATCAACTAATTGGAAACAATATGGATTACACATCAATTCGGGAAATCACAAAAATAGCAAGGGAAACACAAAAATTCGTTACCATGGAATTGAGGAATACAGGACTTTGTGGAAACGACTACGAATTCATCCACTATGTGCGTCACCACCAAGGATGCAGCCAGAATGAGGTTGCAATTTTTCTCAATCTGGACAAGAGTGCAATCTCCCGAAAGACAGAGGCACTCATACAAAAAGGCTATATAAGCAAACAGACCAACCCCAAGGACAGGAGGGCGCAACTGCTTTTCCCCACCAAAGAGGCGCAACAGGTAAAAAGGATCTCTGTGGAAAAAGAGAATACGTATTATCAGTATCTGATTGAGCATTGTGCCATCAGTGAGAAGGAGATGGAAAGCTTTCTCGGGGTACTCGAGAAGCTGTACCAAACCTCAAAACAAGAAAGGAAGATGGGATTCACCCATGTACACCAAGATGCCTAGGATAATCATCACTCCGGTAGAAAAACCCGCATTCATCCGCAGTTACTTTCTTCGAGAGAAGAAACTCATGTTTTTCCTTACTCTCTGCGGTCTTGTCTTTGATGGTGGACTTTCCTTGGTCCCTATCCTGCAAGGCAAACTTATCGACACCCTGGCTTTCCATCAGGAGCTTCCCGT
Source organism: Sphaerochaetaceae bacterium (assembly GCA_041670175.1). Classification (GTDB taxonomy): domain Bacteria; phylum Spirochaetota; class Spirochaetia; order Sphaerochaetales; family Sphaerochaetaceae; genus JBAXZS01. Next base: position 6,426 of record JBAXZS010000110.1, read on the forward strand.
GGTAATCCACTGGGCGATTGTCTATCTTCTGGCCATAGGAATCATTCAGAGCGCCAGATATGGCAAGCGTTTCCTGGTCCGTCGTTTTGCAAACAAGAGTAGCGCGGCGATGCGCCTGATGGTCTACAATAATATCATCAACCGCAGCATCATGGAATTGAAAGACGAATCCACCGGAGAATTGCTCACAAGGGCAGTCGGGGATGTCGATATCGCAGTGGAGGGGATGCGCAAGTGCACCACCGAGATATTCGACACAGGTGTCCTTATGGTCTCCTATCTGCTGACAATGTTCCTGCAGGATTGGAAAATCACGCTACTTTCCTGCATTTTCATCCCGCTTTCCATGTTCATTGCCCAAAAACTCAAGGGTATTGTCACAAACTATAGCAGACAGGCGAGACAAAGTCTGGCCTGCGTGACAGGCAAGACATACGATATGGCCACCCAGGCAGTACTGCTTAGGACAAATTCGATGGAGGACGAGGTCCTCAGGACTTACAATGGAGAATTGGAGGATCTCAAGCACAAGAGCGTGAAGGCAACCATATTGGAGACTTCCTTGGAACCACTTTACAAGGCTGTGGCATCCTTAGGTATCGTGTTTGTCTTTTATTTAGGAGGGAGACAGGTCATCGAAGGGACCTGGACCATCGGAAGTTACAGCGCCTTCATTTCCATTTTCATCGCCTTATCCATCAAAGCCGGCAAAGCCTCGAAACTCTTCAACTCCTATCAGAAAGCCACAGTCTCTTTTGCACGGGTGAAACCCTATCTGACCGAGTATAGATCGGAAGACCGGCAAATCCATTCTCCCTTGCATACCCCGGTTGCCTTGCAAGTGAGCAACCTTGACTTCTCCTATCCGAATTCAGAGAAGAAAATCATCTCGGGAGCTTCCTTCAAGGGATATCCAGGACAAATCATTGGAATCACCGGTGCCATAGCCTCGGGAAAATCCACTCTGGGCTTTGCGTTGGAAGGATTATATCCCTATCAGGGTTCCATTCGCCTGGGAGAACGGGAATTGTCCTCTTTGACCAGTTTTGAGAAAGGCGTCGCCATCTCCTATCAAGGACATCAGAACGAATTGTTTTCCCAAAGTATCTATGAAAACGTGACATTGGGACAGGGAGGAGACATCAATCCTGTCCTTCAGGATACTTGCTTTGACAAGGATTTGGAGAACATGCCCCAGGGGATCAACACCCTTGTCGGTAGTGGCGGAGTAAGGCTCTCAGGAGGACAGGCCGCAAGGATATGCCTGGCGAGGGCCTTGTATCGCCATACACCTCTCATCATATTGGATGACCCCTTTGCCTCCGTGGATATGAGGACCGAGAATCAGATAATCCAGAACCTGAGAGGTCATTATCATGATTGCCTGATTCTCCTGATCAGCCA
>JBAXZS010000111.1:0-7799 GCA_041670175.1 Sphaerochaetaceae bacterium
CCCATAAGCCTTTATGCCAAGAACCTTGTCAGCATCTTCTTCATTGGCCACAAGAATATCCACATAGGGCATTATTTGCGTCATGCAGTTTTTTGCCTGCTTTTCGGTCCACAATTTCTTTCGATAATTAAGATCACAGCTTACAACAAGCCCTTTTTCCTTGGCTTTTCTGCAAGCCTTGATACACACCTCGGGCATTGTGCTACTCAAAGCCGGGGTGATGCCTGTGATGTGAAAATTGGTTGCATTGTCAAATATTGTATTCCAATCGAAATCCTCATACCTGCACGTCGAAATCGAAGTATGCGTACGGTCATAGACAATGGAAGACGCACGTTGGGACGCACCCTTTTCCGCATAGAATACCCCAATTCGTTCGCCACCAAGAACGATGTGGGAAGTACCTACGTTGTATTTTCGAAGCATTGAAATGCCAGCATCTGCAATGGCATTGTCAGGAAGCTTGGTGATAAAATCGGTCTTCATACCAAGTCGAGAAAGTGAGACACACACATTCGCCTCGGCTCCGGTATAGTTGATCTCAAAACAATCTGCCTGAATGAAACGCAAATACCCTTCAGGGTTCAAACGGAGCAAAAAATCTCCAAAACCAACCATCTTCTTCATTGAAACATCCCTATCCATGGTTTTTGATTCCCTCATAAAGTCCCTGAATCAGTAGCATACCAGCCGTAGCCCCTTGATCGGGGATACCGATTGCCTTTGCGGAGAACACTGCTGCTTTTCCATATTTGGGAATCATGTTTTTTGTCTCTTCAACACCAGACAGGGAACCTTGCAAAGCTGAAAATGCCACTTCACCAAGTTCACAACCCTTCTGTGCACACTCCTGCGCCCTCCGAGCCGCAGGCGAAAGCGCATCCAGCAGGGTTCTTTCCCCTATCTGGCATTTCCCTCGTTTTGCAACACCTTCCGCAAAACCAGCAAGGAACGATGCAAATTCATTGCTTCCCACGGAAACTACCCCGACAAGCCTTTTCCCACCTTCCATCCAGCCACTTGCCATGAGTGTTCCCATTGTCGAAGGGACCAAGGCGGCAAATTTCACTCCGACTTTATACAGATGCTTTCCCATATCTGATTCAACAATTCCCTTAAAAAGACCAGAAAGCGCGTCATATCCCTTTTTCATGGTAAGGCCCAAGTCTCCGTCTCCCATTTTTGCATCCAGCGCACAAAGCATCTCCGCATTGCCATCCATGACAGACGCAACGCTTTCCATGATCACCGGCCAATCCCCAATCGTAATCTTTTCCATGGCACCATCTCCTTATTTCTGGCAATAAAAAGGTGTACTCACCGGCATGTCCAGATACGACTTACTTTCTTCATCCACCTGCATGAGCGAAATGGAAGCTCCCGCCATTTCCATGGATGTCGCAAATTCACCGACAAATGTACGATAGACACCAATCCCCCTTTTCTCAAGGACATTGCCCACGCTATTGGACAGAATATACAGTTCCTCGATTGATGTCGCTCCAAGACCGTTGATAAGTACTGCAACCTCAAGACCCTTCGCCACCGGCATGTCCTTGAGAATCGTCCCAAGGCTCTCAAGAGCAAGTTCATCCGCTGTTTTCAAGGGGCCGTTCCAAACACCAGGTTCTCCATGAATGCCCATTCCCATAGCCATCTCATCATCCTTAAGGGTGAAATTTGGATGCCCAATCTCCGGTATGATACAGGGAGAAAGCGCAAAACCGACGCTCCTTGTCATGTCCTTTGCTTTTTGTGCGGCAGCAAGAACCTCTTCAAGAGTCCCCATTTTGGCGGCAACGGCACCCGCACATTTGTACATGAAAAAAATACCGGCTATTCCTCGTCTGATTGCAGGGTCTTTGTTTGAATTCACATCGTCGGCACCGACGATAGACATCGTCCGTACCCCATCCATCCCACACATCTCGCCAGCCATATCGAAGTTCATGATGTCACCAGTGTAATTGCCGTAGAGGTAGAGCACCCCGGCCCCGGTATCCAACTCTTTTGTGAGCATTGCGATTTGCTCTGCACTTGGTGATTGGAACACGTTGCCGACGGCACAACCATCGATGAGATTCTCACCAACATAGCCGAGAAACAGAGGAAGATGCCCTGTACCTCCACCGGTTATTATCGCAACTTTTCCCTTTTTCTTTGCTTTTGTACAATAACAGCGCGGATCGCCACCGATATAATGGACAGTGTCGGAGTGGGCACGATAGATGCCTTCAAGCATTTCATCCGTGTATTTTGCAGGATCATTCAATATCTTTTTCATGTCAGTCTCCTCTTCCAGTATTTTTGTTTTTTACAATATGCACAGCAAAACCACCAATCTCCTCCGCAAGGTACACAGCAATAATATTGCCGTTTGCATCCACACTCTTGAATTCATCACGAAGAGGCACCCCGTTGCGTGCAAAGTATGCCACTGCTCTTTCCGGAGAATTAGTGAAGAACCCAATATGCCCGTATTTCCCGGGGAATTTCGTATTGCCACATTCCACAGCCGTCCCTGCAAAATTTGATTGTTCGCCTATCTTCACAGGGAATCCAAAACGGTCGGCGAACCATTTTGCAGTCATCAGCCCCTCTTCTTTGTTGGTTCCGTTGAGTCCTATATGGGCGATAGAAAATCCAAGGGAAATATTGATGGCTTTCTCGCAGAGGGCGGTAATCTCGGTCCAGTCGCATGCATCAATCATCGGATTTGGGGCTACAAAACTTCCACCAACAGCAACAATCTTGTCATTCGCAAGATATCTTCCAATATTGTTGAAATTCATTCCTCCGGTACAGATGAAATGCACATTCTGGTAAGGGCCACAAAGTTGTTGAATCATTTCGAGTCCGCCAAGAGCTTCGGCAGGAAAAAACTTGAAAGTCGAAAGGCCAAGTTCCAATCCAATCTCTATCTCAGATGGTGTCGTACACCCCGGCGTCACTGGCAGTCCTAAAGTCAAACAATACTTCACCACTTTTGGATTGAAGCCTGGAGTGACGATGAAGTCCACTCCTGCTTCTTTCGCTAAATCCACCTGCTCACAGGACAAGACCGTTCCTGCACCCACTAGCATGGACTTATTGTTGCTCTTGATGGCCTTAATGCATTCCAGCGCGCCTTGATTTCGAAGCGTGACTTCCACAAGAGGTAACCCTCCCCGGCTTAATGCATCTGCAAGCTGTTGTGCTGTTCCTGGATTCTTGAGTCCAAGAACGGGAATAATCCCATAAGAACGAATCGTTTCGAGAACATCCATAGTAATATTCCTCAACCAACGGTATCCGTTGATTTTTCTTTTGCTGATTTAAGCTTCTTTACTCCACGCTTAATCGGTTCCCAGCAGAAGGTCATGATGATTAAAAGCAAGAGAACCAAGGACGCTGGGCGTGTCACGAAAACTGACCAATTCCCATAACTCATTACAAGAGCGCGACGAAGATTCGCTTCAAGCATATTGCCCAAGAGCAAACCAAGGACGAACGGTCCAGTAGGGAACTCGAACACTTTGAAGAAGAACCCCAACAATGCGGCGAGAAACATAATGCATACATCAAAGAAACTATTGTTCAAAGCAAATGAACCAACAACACAAAGAATCGACACCGCCGTCCAGACGGTAGGTTGGGAAACGTTCAGAACCTTTGCAGACACCTTTGCGGTTGCAAGACCAAAAAAAAGAAACACCACATTGGCAAGAAGCATAAGGGCAAAGATTGTCCCAGTGAACTCGATGTTTTCTGTGAACATCTTGATACCAGGTTGCATCCCGTACATTGTAAGGGAACCAATAAGAATAGCAGTGACAGAGTCTCCCGGAATGCCAAGGGTCATCATTGTCGTCATTGCACCACCGATGACCGCATTGTTGGCCGTACTGGAGACGGCAAGGCCTTCCAGCGAACCTTTGCCATACTCCTCCGGATGCTTGCTCATCTTTTTCCCGTTACCCCAGGAGATAATCGAAGCCACATCGCCTCCAGCGGCGGGAATCGCTCCGATGATGATACCCTCAAACGCAGCGATAAGAGTCGGCACGCACAGTTGCCGAAATTCCTTAAGGGTCGGCAGGATACGGCCGAGGGCGATGTTGACCTGCCTTGCCGCCATTTCTTTTTCCTGCTCCGCTTTTCGAAAACTGTACATCTGGTACAATACTTCACCTATGCCAAACATACCTATCATAACTGGAATAAAGGATATCCCACTCATGAGGTTCACCGAACCAAAAGTAAAACGCTTTATTGCAAGGATCGGGTCAAGGCCTACGCAGGAGAACAAGATTCCGGCTACGCCGAGAATCATCCCCTTAAGAACATTTCCACCAGAGATGGCGACCATCATCGACAATCCGAAAAGCGCCAACAGACAATACTCGGGTGCACTGAACTTGATAGTGAACCTTGCTATCGGAGTGGAGAAAAGAATCAAGCAAACAACAGAAAGGAATCCACCGATAAAGGAATAAATAACATTGACTCCAAGGGCAAGTCCACCCTTGCCTTGCCGGTACATCGCATAACCATCAAAGGATTGGCAGATTGACGCAGGGGTCCCAGGCGTATTTATCAATATCGCAGAGATGCCACCGGCGAAAATTGCTGAATTCCAAAGCCCCATGAGCATGGCAAAGCCATTTTCTTTCGCAAACCAGAAAGTGACAGGTGTAAGGATGGCAATACCCATGGTTGCCGAAAGTCCGGGAAGTGCACCGATTAAAGTGCCAATAAGAGATCCAAGAAATAGAAAAAATATTACGCTTGGACGCAAACATTGCAACAATGCATTGAAGAAAATGGTAGCAGTCATGCCTCTTCCCTCCTAAATGTTGAATTGGACCGAGAATCCAACCACGAATGACAGATACAGAAAAATGGTAAGCACGGCTGTATATATGATGTTGTATTTGAATGAACGCTCAAAGAGCTTGTTCAGTACAAGACTAAGCAATGCGATACAAGGAATGAACGATGGAAATATTTTCTTTGTGGATTGCCAGATGATGAAAAAAACCACAATGGCTAGGACCGTCTTGGCAAGCTTGTAAAGATTGCACTTCACTTCCTTGTCAATCTTGAAGTAGGTCACTTGTCCCTTCTCAAGAAGTCCCTTGATAAAAAGAATCGTGCCCAGCACTCCTAACAGGACTCCAAGCAGGATGGGAAAGAACCCTCCGCCAGGAACTCCATCGGATGTCTGTGCCCTCCACGTGAAGGTCGGTTCAACAAGTGTATAGACTACTACAGCATATCCGAAAAGAGCGATTATAAGACCAGGGATAGTATCTCCCCTATACCACTTACCAGTACACATGATTATCAAGCCTCCTTCATTGTAATCCAGCAAAGGGGTGCATCATAAGGCATACCCCTTCACTGGTGTCATCAGAGATTAGAGAAGTTTCGGGATAAGCATGTCATAGTAAGCAAGTTCTTTGGCTGCCTGCTTATCCATGTCGGCACCAGAGAGATATGCATGCTCGTAGCCCTTGCTCACAAGCAATTTCTTCATAGCGTCCGAATTGATAGCGGTCTTTGCCGCCGCTTCAAGGATGTCGATGACGTTCTGTGGAGTCCCCTTAGGTACTGCAAAACCACCCCAACCCTGAATCGTAATATCAATTTTCATCTCTTTCGCAGTCAGTACGTTGGGAGCAACAGAAGATCTGTTCTCGCCAAGAATGACCAAAATTCTGAAATCACCAGAATCAATATTGTTCTTGACCTCTGATGGACTTACCGTGACGGCCTCTATGTTTCCACCAAGAAGAGCCGCTACTGCAGGAGCTGCACCATCAAACGGGACATGAGTGAACTTCACACCACATTTGTCCTCAATGGAAGCTGCTGCGACATGCCAGATTGAACCAGTTCCAGAATTACCTACCCTCACCTTGCCAGGATTTGCTTTTGCATAGTTGATAAAGTCATCAAAGGTTTTCCACGGCGAATCGGCACGTACCGTCACTGCTGCCGGAATGGTCATTGCACGTCCAATGAACGAGAAATCGTCCGAACTGAGCTTTGTCAAACCAAGAGCACGAAGCATGGTCGATTCAACAGGCATGTATGCCAAAGTATAACCATCAGCTTTCGAGTTCTTGACCTGTGTAAGACCAATCGCACCAGAAGCACCGGTAACATTGGAAACCGTCACGGTAGTTCCAATGGCCTTCTCCAACTCCGATGCAAAGATTCTTGCAGTCGTGTCGGATGCCCCACCTGCAGAATAAGGAACAATAATATTAATCTGCTTTTTCCCGGGAAACTCCTGCTTTTCCTGAGTTCCCTCAGCAAAGAGAGCAAATACGCAAACCAGAACCAGCAAAGTCATCAATACCCTTTTCATTTTTTCTCCTTTTTCGCATGTTATGCGATATACACTATTTGGATAAAACCCATCACAGGTATTTCTCAGCCTGCTTTCTCAATTCCGCTACCTTTTCCTTCGACAAATCAAGAAGCGGTTTTCTCATATGGCCACCAGGCACGCCACGCATGGTGAGAATATTTTTAAAAATCGACATATCAGCACCAAATTTCATTAAGTACACCAATTCTGTCGCATAGGCTTGCGCTTTCCGGGCAAGCGCCATATCGCCTTTTTTATAAGCATCATATACTGCAACAAAAGCTTCAGGAAATGGACCTGAGCACCCAGAAACAACACCGTCACAACCTGAGGCAAGAGCAGGAAGGAACCAGTCATCCGCACCGGGGACTACAGAAAAATCACCTCCACAGACTTTCGTGTATTCAATGATTCTCCGCATATCAGCAAAACTGTACTTGACCCCGACAACGTTCTTACATTCCATAGCAATTTTCTCCATGCAATTTGCCGATACATCATTATGGGCAAGCTGTGGTATCACATATACATACATAGGAAAATCTTTTGGTAAAGCTTCGGAAACCGCTTTGTAATAGGCTACCATTGCCCTATCATCGACTGTAAAAAAAATTGGGGTGACCACGCCAATTCCATCCGCACCGATTTCATAGGCATTCCTTGCAAGTTCGATTGTGTCTTTTTGGGACATCGCCCCGCAATGGACGAAAACCGTCACACGGCCTGCGGCCTTCTTCACTACAGTCTTCGCCACCAGTTCACGTTCCTGTAGGCTCATGAGAAACATCTCACCAGTGGTACCACAGGGATACAAGCATTGAACACCATTTCGAATCAGGAATTCCGTCTGATTCTCAAGCGCCGACACATCAACCTTATCGTCTGATGTAAAAGGAGTCGTCATCGCGGTGATGACTCCATGTAGTTTTTTCATAGTATACCTCTTGTTCAGCTATACTGAATAATATTCATTAATATCAACCATTAGCACAATAATAAAACCAAATAATTCAGTTGTCAACAAATTTTATGCAGAATACGATCAAGAGTTTGGATATCATGGACTTCCAGAGATTTACTTACTATAGGCCTAAGAATTTGCACGAAACAAACATTGTGCGTCCCGAATTTCATTTTGAAGTGTCTTTCTTTAAGGAAAATAAGAATCTCCTCATGAACCCTGCCACCAGTAAAGACAAACTCCACCTTGACAAATGCCGCTCTTGATGCCTGCTTGATGCATCCGGTGTATCAAAAGAAATACTCAAGACTGGCCACGGCAAAGTAATACGTATAAAGTAGTTCTCCATTTCATCAAAAACACACTTGCTACTTGTATGAGGCCACAAGGTATGGGACCGATTGCTCGTTGGCTTCTGGTCTCTCTTTTTCCGTGTTAATATATGGTCATGAACCCAATCACCCTAGGTTTGGGAGAGAG
>JBAXZS010000112.1:0-7784 GCA_041670175.1 Sphaerochaetaceae bacterium
ATCGGAGCACGTCAAAGCATGGCGATCATGACTTTAAGTCCTGTGTTCAGCGCTGTCCTTTCCTTTTTCCTCTTCAACCAGAGGTTGACGTTTTTGCAGATCATCGCCCTTATAATCATCATCTCCGCTGTCATTGTGCTGACCGTCAACTCAGCCAAAGACCAAAAAGGAGGGGGAGAACAGAAACAGGGCTTACTGTTTGCAGTCCTGGGTGCATTGTTCCAAGCTGTTTCCCTGATACTCTCCAAGTATGCACTTGATGAGATAGGCCCCATATCCACAAATGCGATACGAAGCATCGGCGGTCTTGCAAGCCTGTTTTTATTCGCAGTGTTCCGAGGCAAGGCAAGGGCAGAGTTCAGCGCCTATCGTCATAAACCCAAATTCTTCTTGATTCTTGTCGCTGGCTCCTTACTTGGGCCGATTATCGGCATGTCGTGCGAGATGAAGGCTTTCACCCTGGCCCCTGTGGGAACCGTCTCAGCACTTGCCCAGACAAGTCCTCTGATCTTGCTGTTCCAGGACAAGCTCATCTTTCATAACAAGATAGGTCTCTCCAATGCAATCGCCACCTTGTCCTGTATTGCCGGAATCACCTTGTTGTTTATAACCATATAGGCTAGTCTAGTGCATATGAATGTGTTATCAGTAGAGAATCTTGAGAAAACAGTTAATGACACCCCTCTTTTCAGCCATGTCAGTTTCGGACTTGAGGAAGGGGAACATGTCGGGCTAATAGGCCATAATGGAGCGGGGAAATCCACATTTCTGAATATATTGGCAGGAAAGACAAGCAGTGACGAGGGGTTGGTCTCCCTCAGAAGAGGCAGTGATGTCGTAATGCTCAACCAGACCATCACCTTTGACAAGGATGAGACCATCGCAAGTTATCTTTTTAAAGGGGAAGGAAGCCGTATCGCTCTTCGCAGAGAATATCAAGGACTTTCAAGCCAGCCTTCCAATGACAAAGTCCATCGTCAGTTGATGGTGCTTGATGAGCAACTGGAAAATAGCGGTTCCTGGAATTTGGAAAGTGACTACAATGCTTTTTTGGACCAGCTTGGTTTGATTGATATGCTCGATACTCCCATGGACACTCTCAGTGGGGGGCAGTTGAAGAAGGTCGGCATTGCAAGGATTCTCGCTGCAAGGCCCTCGCTTCTGCTTCTGGATGAGCCAACAAACCATCTGGACATCGAGACAATCCAATGGCTTGAGAATTATTTAAGGAAATCAACGATGACCATCATCATCGTGACCCATGACCGTTACTTTCTTGATGCGCTTTGTACCTCCATATTGGAGCTTGACAATGGAAATATCTTTTTCCATCCAGGTTCATTTTCCTCATACCTTGAACGAAGAGAGGAAAGGATGGACATGCTCGAAAAAGAGCAGGTACGGCTCAAGGGTATCCTCCGACGAGAATTGCAATGGCTTAAGAGAGGACCAAAAGCTCGTGCAGGAAAGGATAGCAGCCGTAAAGACAGGATTGAGACAATGGTGCAGATGCAGCATGAGGTCAAAGCTGAGAAGCAAAGGAGCTTTACCAGTACCGAGCGGAGATTAGGAAAGAAGATACTTGAGCTTAAGGATATCTCGAAATCCTATGGGGAACTTCTTTTATTCAAGGATTTCTCCTATAACTTCATCGCTGGTGAGAAGATTGGCATTGTAGGGCCAAATGGAAGCGGGAAAAGCACTCTATTGGATATTGTATGCTCCCATCAGAAAAGTGATAGCGGTGTGGTAGATGTGGGCATCAATACAGTATTCGGTTATTATGACCAGAACAGCAAGAACCTGCCACAGGACAAGACCATATTGCAATATGTTGATGGCATCACCGAACGTATTCGCCTCAGTAAGGATGAGATGGTCACCTCAGGGCGTTTCTTACAACTCTTTGGATTTCCCGACAAAATGCAACGACAGATGATAAGTTCCCTCAGCGGAGGAGAGAAAAGAAGGCTGTACCTGGTGTCACGGCTTCTTGGCAATCCGAACTTCCTGCTGTTCGACGAACCCACCAATGACCTTGATCTTGAGACAATGGAAAATCTTGAGCAATACGTCGAGGATTTCAATGGATGTGCTCTGATTGTAAGCCACGACCGCGCCTTTCTTGACCAGACCTGTGATCATCTGTTTATCATCGACACTGAGAAAAAACTCATAAGTCTCTACCCTGCCTGCTTCAGTGAATACTACCAAAATAAATGTGAACAGGAAAAAGAGGAAAAACCAAAGCCTGAGAAACCAGAGCCAATGAAAGGGAAAATCCCCCAGCAAAGAAAGAAAGGGCTGGCATATCGGGAACAAAGAGAGTACGAGGCAATCACCAAGGAACTTGAGGAGTTCTCCAAAATTCAAAAGGAACTGGAAGAAAGTTTCTCAACAGGAGAGCCGACAGCCCTGGGGACTCTGGCAGAACGAAATAAAAAATATGAGGATAACAAGAAAGTCATAGCAAAAAAGGAAGAACGCTGGTTCTCTTTTGCAGAGAAAGCTGAATCCTAACCAGCAAAGGACACTTGCAAGAGAATGCATTCATTTTGTCTTGAGGATTTCCAAAGCGGTTACCGCGCTCGAATAGAAAGCATCCTTGCCCACAAGGGAGATGAAATCCATGCGTTCGAACATACTCATCACCCCAGGTTGCACACCACAGAATCCAAGTTCCACACGGTGTTTTTTGCACAAAGCAGCAATATCAATGAATTCATTCACTGAGGAATAATCGATACCAGGCACGCCACGCAAGGAAAAGAGTATCCTTTGGGTCCCGTTTCCAATGAGCTCCTCAACCTTCGGTTCAATAGCACCTTGTGATCCAAAGAACAAGGTGCCATCGACGTACACGGTCTTGGTTTTCTTGTCTCCTACCATTGAAGATGAGACATCATCGACTTCAAGAAAAATCTTATGGCTCTTGACCACAAACAGGACCATGGATAATGCAATACCGATCAGGATGGCAACTGTCAGGTCGAATACGACCGTTGCAATCATGGTGGCAAGATACTGGGCGATGGAGGTTTTGATTTTTCTCGAGAAGACCTGGTTGATGGTCCCCCATTCGTTCATTCTCCAAGCGGTTACCATCAGGACACCAGCTAAAGCGGCAAGAGGAATATGGCTCATGTAAGGTCCGAGCAGGAACATGGAACCAAGCAGACCCAATGAATGGAACACACTGGTAAGTCTTGTCTGTCCACCGCTTTTGACTGCCACACTGGTTCGGGCAATAGCCGCGGTAGCTGGAACACCACCAAAGAAAGGAATCAGGACATTGCCGATACCCTGGGAAAGCAACTCGCGGGTAGCATTGAGTTTCTCACCTTTCATCCTGCCGGCGGATGCCCCGCACAACAAGCTCTCAACCATGCCAAGCGCAGCGATGCCGATAGCAGGAGAGAGGAACGTATCAAGTTTATCAAAGGGAATGGAGAAAAGTCTTAATCTATCCTCAGCGAGCAAGGTACGAGGAATTACTCCAACTTCCGCGACAGGGAAATCCAGAACCAGTTGCAGGACCAAGGACAGGATAATGCCCAAAAGGGAGGCTGGGAATTTTGCATTCCACTTCCTGGGCCATACAACCATGATGCCTCCTACCAAAAGACCAAAGAAGAGTGCCTGCCATTCCGGATGGAATCCTAATTCTCCATAGGAAGCAAGTTTTGCAAGGATATTCTCCCCCTGGGAAACAGTTCCAAAAAAATTATCCACCTGCCCAAGCGCAATAATCACAGCAATCCCACTGGTAAAACCAGTGATTACAGGGGAAGGAATGTAATTGACCAAAGAACCGATCCTCAGCACTGCGGCAATTATCAATATGATACCACCAAGCATACCAGAGAAAAGGACTCCCTCAGCACCATATCGGGCAGCAAGACCTGCTAAGATTGCAGCCATTGCACCGGTAGGTCCTGAAATCTGGAATGATGCACCAGAAAGCGAACCAATAACGATGCCTGCAATAATGGCGGTAATCAGGCCTGAAGCGGCATCCATACCAGAACTCACACCGAAGGCAAGTGCAAGGGGAAGTGCTACAGCCGTTACCGTAAGCCCCGCTAGCAGATCTTTTGAAAAGGAAGAAACATTATATCCGGAAAACTCTCTTTTCAAATCCGAAAGGAAAGAGGCTTTCCGTGCCTGATTTGTCGGTATCTCCATGAAAAAGCTCCATTCTAACCCCATGATTAGCAGAGCCTGAGCATAGAGGTTTTCAACTAAAATGTCCAAGCCTTTGAGGGGTTCCTGAATCTTTTTCTGTTGATATCATCAACAGTCTTGAACGATGTTAAAAGCGGGAGCTTCCCTGCTACAAAAGAAATCCCGCCTAAAAAGACGGGATGAGAAAAAGAATGCAAGCTTGTACTTTTTCTGCTATTTAATTTCGCGGATCCAGCCTTCTGGAGCCTCAATCCTGCCCATCTGAATACCTGTAAGGGTATCATACAGTTTTTTTGTGTAAGGTCCGGCCTCCTCCATTCCACTCGGAAGCATGATATCTCCTTCTTTGGAATGAACCTTTCCTACCGGGCAAATGACCGCTGCCGTACCACAGACACCTGCTTCGGCGAAAGTTGAGAGCTCAGAGAAAGGAACTTCACGTTCCTCTACTTTCATATGCAGATAATGCTCCGCTACATACTCGATGCTTCTCCGGGTGATTGAAGGAAGAATGGTCCCGCTCTTGGGAGTTACCAGCTTGCCATCCTTGGTGATGAATACAAAATTGGCCCCTCCTGTTTCCTCTATATTGGTACGAGTAGCAGCATCAAGATACATATTCTCGTTATAGCCCATATTATGGGCACACGCCCCAGCATACAAGCTCATGGCATAGTTCAAGCCTGCTTTGATGTGGCCGGTCCCCTGTGGCGCGGCTCTATCGTAGTCACTGACCAACAATGAAATGGGCTTTACCCCGCCCTTGAAATAGGGACCGACGGGAGTACAGAACATTCTGAACTGATAATAGGGAGCAGGAGCGACCCCGATAACAGGCCCACTACCAAAAAGCACAGGACGAACATACAAGGTGGCGCCGCTCCCATAGGGAGGCACATAGGCCTGATTGGCTTTCACGACCTTGTCCAAAGCCTTGAGGAACCTGTCTACAGGAAAAGATGGCATAAGCAGACGCTTGGCGGTATTGCTCATACGCTCAGCATTCAGGTCCGGACGGAACGTAACAATCCTTCCATCTTCTGTGGTATAGGCCTTGAGTCCTTCAAAACAGGACTGGCAATACTGCAAGGCACCTGCACATTCACTTATGGTGACATCTCCCTCACTTGTCATCATTCCCTTATCCCATTCGCCATCCTGCCAGTTGGACACATAACGACTATCAGTCTTGATATAGCCGAAGTCCAGACTACCCCAATCAATCGCTTTCTTTTCCATTATTTTTATCCTTCTTCAGTATAAATTTCCTATTTTGGGCAGTGTAGCATCATGAAAACTTTTTTTCCAGCTTTTTTATGCAAAAAATGAGTGGATATGCAAATTTTATGTATATTTTAGATAGGACATTCGTTTCTTATAATTACAATCAACGAGAACTGGGGTAGTGTAAAATCAAGTTTGCAAAAAAAATATACCTTACGTATTAAAATGCAATACAATACTGTACATGAATGAGCACAAGCACAGTCGTAAAACTTCAAAACGTTTCTCCCATCTTAGTCTCAACAGCGAACCTGGGGTGCCAGTTTATATTGGAGATACCATAGCCGAGCAGACAATCATCACAAAGAAAGTGTTCAAGAACTTTCATTGGCTGCATGTCACAGGTCTTGCTGACATCGAGGCGATCAAGAAGATCGGTCTCACCTATAAGCTCTCAAATTATACCATGGAGGATATTCTTAATACGACCGAACCGGCACGTATTGATTTTGACAACTCGAATTATCTGTTCATAACCTGTGAATTCTTGCATGAAGGACAAACAGAACAGCTTGCAATTGTCATGGGGAAGGAATGGATACTTACCTTCCACGAGCACAAGGACCAGTTTTTTGATTCTGTCGACAAGTATCCACCGGATACACCGCCTCAATTGCTGTGTGCCATCTGGGAGACGCTTGTCAACCATAGTCTTAATATAGCCGACGAGCTGGAAACGAACTTGCTGGAGCTGGAGGATCGAATCCTCAAGGCACCATCTTCAACCGACGGCAACTCAATCCATGAAAAGCGTTCCATGGTCCAAAACCTGAAACATTGTTCCCTTCCCTACAGGGATATCACCTTGCAACTCTCAAGCAATGCAAATCCCTTCGTCGATATCAATCTCCGTCCCCGACTCAAAAACTGCTACGAGCTTGTGATAAGCTTGATTGACAATCTGGATGATCTCAGGGAATCCGCATTAAGCCTAATGGATTTGTATGTGGCGGCCTTGGATAATCACCTTAACTTGACAATGCGTATTATGGCGGTCATTTCCACGATGTTCATTCCCATCACCTTCATCACCGGTCTGTTTGGCATGAACTTTACCAAACCTCCCAAAATAACAGAACAAGGTTGGGGGTTTTTTGCCATCACGCTTTTTTGTGCTGCCATTGCGAGTATCATGGGGTTGCTTTTTAAAAGAAAGCATTGGTGGTAAAACCCACACGTCCTGATCCACAATAAAGGAGACCCTTTCGTTTCCTAAAGCTAGATACTTATTCCTTTCCAAAAAAATGCCCCCGTAGACTAAGCCACGGGAGCAGAAGAAATAAGAAATCAAAGACCCTAGAAACTAATGGTACACCCTACGACAGGAGCGAGTCTTCTGCTATAAAGCGATCCACTGTTGAGAAGAATGGTACCTCTCAGCCCCAAATCCAGAGCAAAATTCTTATTCACCTGAAGTTCCACTCCAATCTGAGCTCCAAGGCTCAAGAGAGCCTTATCATCGAGGAACTCAGCACCAATCTGCGCTTCCACATACCCAACATTTGCCCGAATACCAGCCACACCAAGAACAGGTATGCCAACCCTGGAATGATTGATATAGGCGGAAACACCACTCTCAACACCAAAGTAAATGTTTTTATTCGCATCATACTGAGCCCGAATCACCGGCCCTACAGAAACAAAACCCTGGGAATTGAAGTAAGGAAGGAAAGAAACGCCAACCTTGAAAGCACTCACGTTCTTTGCTGCTTCAACAGGTGCAACAACCTTCGTTGAAGTCACAGCCTTGGCTTCTTCCTTGACAACAGGAGCCTGCCCAGCTGGTTTTTTCTCTTCTTTCACCACTGGAGCAACCTTGGTTTCCTTCTCAGCTCCGGAAGCAACAACGACACCGCCACGGCTCATCACAATCCCCTCGGCGTTTGAAAGAATAAAGAGGTCGCCCTTATATTCAAGTTTTCTACTTCCATCGGCAAATAATGCATACCCAACAATCGGCTCCTGAGTAAGATCAGAACCCTTATACAAGGTATCCACTCCACTTGAAGTCGCAACAACAACCAATCCATTGGGAAGTGATACTTTCGTCGCCCCATCGGATGCGATCACAGCCTTCATGCCATCGGCGTAGGTGAGGCTCATCGAGCCATCCTTCGCCCGGTCATATCCCACAATGCCCGCCTTGGTAATGACGGTCCCCATGTACGAGGTGGTCATCCCCTTGGCGTCAGCACTGACAAGTATCCCGTTTGGCAACGAGACGGAGGTCGCCCCATCGGATGCGATCACAGCCTTCATGCCATCGGCGTAGGCAAGGCTCATCGAGCCATCCTTCGCCCGGTCATATCCCACAA
>JBAXZS010000113.1:0-7746 GCA_041670175.1 Sphaerochaetaceae bacterium
AATGGATTGTAATGTTTTCCCATGGTTCAAGTAGACTCCTTTCCGTTGGTGAAGTCCATCTTTTAAGCATCTGGTGACAGACTTTTTTTCACCTCTTTGTGTCTACTTTTACGATAGCATCAAAGATTTGCAGGAGCTTTACAATGGATACAGAAAAATTTGTCAATATGTATAAAGAATTCCTTCATGAGTCAAAGACCGAACGACTTTGTTCAAACACAATAGTCCAACAACTACAAGCGGATGGATTTGTCGATTTGGCAACAATGGGACAGCCTAAAACGGGAAACCGGTTTTATACCGTCATCAAGGGGAAAACCGTTCTCGCAGCAGTGGTCGGAGCGCAACCGCAGAAGCTTCGCATCATCGGAAGCCATATTGATTCACCCAAGCTTGACTTGAAATGCAACCCTTTCTACGACAAGGAAAACATGCTGATGATCTCCTTGCACGATTACGGGATGATAAAGCCCTACCAATGGGTGAACACCCCTTTGGAACTCCATGGAATCATATTCCTCAGAAACGGGAAAGAGGTGGATATCTCCCTGGACAGCCCTGTGTTCTCAATCTCAGATATTCCTCCCCATGTAGCCCGGGACCAGATGAAGCAACCGATGGAGGAAGGATTCAATGTGGCCCAACTGAATGCAATCGGTGGTTGTCTGGATGGAAATGACAAGCAGGTCTCCATTGGAGAGAAAATCCTTGCGTTGCTGAAAGAAACCTATGGAATTGAAAAGGATGACTTCGCTTGTGCCGATCTCTGCCTGCTTCCCCACAACGAGCCCATGGATGTGGGATTTGACAAAGCACTCATCGGAGCCTATGGACAAGACGATCGGATTTGCGCCTTTACCTCGTTACAAGCGCTTCTTGGATGCAAGGAACCCAAGAAAACCGCCGTCTGCTTCTTTGTGGACAAGGAGGAGGTGGCTTCCACAGGAGATACCTCCGCCCAAAGCTTTGCTCTGAGGAACTTCGCTCGTAGGTATTGTTCCTTGTTCAAGGCACCGTACGATGCCGATAATCTGCTGGAACAGGCTGAAGCGCTCTCTGCGGATGTCACTACCGCGTTTGATCCGAATTTCCCTGATAAGTTCGATGCAACGAATCATGCCTGTCTCGGCAAAGGGATTGTAATAGAGAAGGCAGGAGCCGCGGGATCAGGCAAGTTCAGGGCAAACGAGGCCCGCGCCGAATACATGCAGGTCATAAGGACCATCCTCGCGGAGAACAACATCTCCTGGCAGACCGGCGCCTTGGCAAAACTTGGAATTGGAGGAGGGGGGACCATTGCTCCTTTCCTGTCCCGCTACGGGCTGGACTGTGTCGATGCTGGTCCTTGTCTTCTCTCGATGCACTCACCTTTCGAGCTGAGCTCAAAATTTGATCTGATCAGTACATACCAGCTATACCAGCAATTTTTCCTTTCCTAAAGAATCACCCAAAGTGTGCGCACCCAAGAACCATCTGGTTGCACACACTTTCGCGTTTTCCCTTTATCGAGGAGAGAACGAGCAGATCCTGTCTTCAGGTTCCCTTCGCCATCCTCTTGCAAGCCTTATGGGGAATGTTATACTAATTAGTACATTAATTATCATACTGTTTCTTCAGGAGGTTTAAGAAATGGTCAGGATAGTACGGCAGTTCCTCACTACCCTATTTCCTCAAATGCCCGCGAAATTGGATTTTCGCATGATTAGTGATAAGGATTTCATTGGATATTCCCCTGTCTTGGAAAATGCAAATATGCCTGTTCCTATTTCCGACACCCTCAATGTGAAACATTTCGTCATAACGGAGGAGGTCGATGGTTGCTCCTTCTTTATCAATCCCAATACAGCCATGTCAGTTTGCTTCAACAGCGATGATAATTCCCAGGTGGATATCAAGGTGGTAAACCTGGACAGCGATCATGTGGACATAGAGCAAACAATCTCAAAAAATGACTGGCCTGCCAGATTGTATAAAATTGTCTCCTCCTACCAAGGAATTAGTAGATGGAGTGATACGTAACCCTTTTTCTTTCTTAGTCAAACTGGTATGATTGAATGTATGTTTCGAGAATCTGTCTACAATGGTATCTATGGGCTCTGCATCGGTGATGCAATTGGAGTCCCCGCAGAGTTCAAATCAAGAGAAGAGCTCCGAGTCAATCCTATAACCGGCATGACAGGTTTTGGCACGCATTATCAAAAACCAGGTACTTGGTCTGACGACACTTCCCTCGCATTGTGTCTTCTGGACAGTCTGAGCAATGGTCTTGACTATCTGGACATCATGGACAAATTCCGAAGTTGGGAAGAACTTGGCATGTACACCCCCTATGGCAGGATATTTGACGTAGGGATGGCCACGGATGAGGCGATAGACAATTACATCCATGATGTTCCCATCCTCCAATGCGGAGGAACCACCGAGTACAATAATGGCAATGGCTCGCTCATGAGGATTCTTCCTCTGGCAATGTTTATCAAAGCACAGAAAATAACCTTTGGACAGGCAATGGAAATAACCTCGGATGTGTCGTCCCTGACCCATGGACACCTACGCAGCAAGATGGCCTGTTGTATCTACGTGACCATTGCTTTGCAGCTTCTTGAAGGAAAGCCATTGAAACAATCCATCAAGGATGGATTAGCCCAGGCTCAGGATTACTGCAAAGACAAGAGCGAATATGCTCATTTCCATCGTATCTTCTCGCAAGATTTCAAGACTCTCAAGGAAAATGAGATCAACAGTTCAGGCTATGTAATTGATACCTTGGAAGCTTCTCTTTGGTGTTTGCTCAACACAAGCAATTACCATGATTGTATTCTCAAAGCAGTGAATCTTGGGGATGATACTGATACCACAGCTTCAGTCTCAGGTGGTCTGGCTGGACTTGCCTACGGCATGGAAGGCATCGACAAGGATTGGAGGGAAGGCATCGCTCGTCCTGACCTGATCAATGAGATTTGTGAGAGGTTTATCAAAGCCAATTCCTAGAAACGATGAGCCATAAAACTGAACAGGAAGGAATTGTCATCATCGTCGGTGATAAATTTCAGCACAACGCAGACAGGAACACCATTGTTTAATAAAGAGACGGTGGTCAGTTGATGCTCGCTTCTGGCTTTGTCACAACCTCTATCCATCGCTTCATAATTCATCTCAAAGAGGAAACGCCCGCCATCTTCCCCAAACAGTTTCTTGGCTATTGGATTGCAACTCTTCACATCAAAATTCTTTCCATCAGGAGAAAGCCTGAACACACCAAAAGCACCAAAGAGATCAGAGAAAAAGGATACACCCTCACCTGAAAGATTCCAAAAAGTTTCCCAGTAGCTCATTTCCCTTTGAATTCTCTCGCTACCTGACTGATACACAAGAATTTTTTTCCCAATCTTCTTTGTAAATTCCTCAAGGGCAACTGGCTTTGAGAAGTAGTAGCCCTGAATCAACTTACAGCCCAAGGAGTCGAGGAACTTGACCTGCTCCTCGGTCTCCACCCCTTCAGCCACCACGGTGATTTGGATTCTCTGGGCCATCTGAATGATACTGGAGACGATACTGTCGGACCTTTTCTGATTTCCCTGGGCATTCTCAAAGAACTTCATATCTATCTTCAAATAGTCGATAGGAAAATCCTTGAGCAGATTCAAGGAGCTATATCCACTGCCGAAATCATCCATCATGATCAAGAAACCCTTTCCCCTCAACCGTTCCATCACGGCTAGGAGTTTCAGAGGTTGCTGGGAATAGGCGCCTTCGGTAATCTCCAACTTGAGGGATTTAGGTTCAAGATCGTACTTCTCCACAAGAGCACAAAGTTTGCCGCATACATCAATTTGATAGAAATCAGTCCGTGAGATATTCACCGATAAAGAAAGGTTGTTATCTCGAAAGAATGGCGTCGACAAGACCTGGCATGCTTTTTCCCAGACATAGCAATCCATATTGGAGATGAATCCTGTTTTTTCAAACACAGGGATGAAGTCGCTTGGATACATCCAGCCTTTGACCGGATGGTTCCAGCGCACCAGAGCCTCGGCAGACACCGGGACATGGGAATCAAGATTGTATACAGGTTGGAAATGAACCACAAACTGCTCTTCATCAAGAGCTGTCTGCATGGAACCAAAGATCTCTTGCTCTTTTGCCAGCTGATCACGAATCTTCTGGTCATAATAGGCGAATTTCTCAACAAAACTGTCCCTGATGGAATTCTCGGCAAGCTCGGCCTTGTACAACATATCCCTCATGTTCTTGGTAGGGTCGTTGATGAAATAGATACCAAAATGAATATAGATATCATAGGACAGCCCAAGTTTTGAAAGACCTTTGTCCATGGCATCATAGAGTTCTTCCACCTTAAGAGAGCCTCTTGGTAAGCAGACGGCAAAACCATCATCGGCAAGACGGCCGAAAACCCCTTCCTTGATCATGGTCCTTAAGATTTGGGCGATGCAGCAAAGTATCTTATTACCAGTGTTGATTCCAAACTGATTACGAATGAAAGAAAAACTGTTGATTCCTATATAGAACAGTTGCAAGGAAGTCTTGCAATCCCTAAGGAACAGGGTGGATTCCAAGAAGAAGGCACGTTCGCTATAGATGCCAGTCACCGGGTCGATCTCATAAATCTCCTTCTGCTCGCGCAAACGGGAAAACTCAACATGATTGGCCACACGCTGGCAGACAATAACTGCGGAAAAAGGCTTGGGGATGAAATCATTCGCCCCGAGTTTCAGAGCCTGGACCTCGGCTTCGGTGGAATCATCCCCTGTGATGACTATCACCGGGATGGAAGAAAATCCTGGATTAGCGCGAAAAATCTTCAGGAAGGAATATCCATCCATGACAGGCATGGAAAGATCCAGCAACAAGGCGCTTATTGAATACGCGCCACTATTAAGGATATCAAAGGCCACCTGGCCATTCTCCGCCTCGACAACCTCATATTTTGATTTCAATACATTGTGAAGGATATTACGATTTATAGTACTGTCATCAATAATAAGTATTGTTGTTTTTTCCATACCTACCCTTCAAAATTCATTATCTTCAAGAATTCCATCTCTTTTCGCTTCACCTCGGAACAGGAAGAATCAAGATTGGAATAATCCTTTGCCCTTAGTTTCTCAGTCAAAACACAAAGGCTTTTATATAATGGATCAAGGGAAAGATTGCCTGATACCCCTTTTAACGTATGAGCAGCAGTGAATGCGTCATTGTAGTTTCTCGCTAGCAGAGCAATATCCAGCTTTTGGAAATTCTCATCGGTTTTAAAAATATTCAGACATTTTGTATAGAACTCCTCATCAGCATATATACGCTGCATGCCATCATCCACATCAGCGCCCCAATCGCGAAGTCTTTCAAGTAATTGTGACATTGGAGTTCCTTATCAACATTACAATATTATCCATAAGCATACCATAAGGAGACAAATTTGTATAGTTTAGCTCTCGCTAACTATTCCAATCGCCAAGCAACAAGAATATACTACATGCATGGCACAAGAACTACGTATCATTACAACCGGAGGGACCTTCGACAAGCAATATGACGCCATCAAAGGCGAGCTTACCTTCAGAGAATCCCAATTACCCAAAATCCTTAATCAAAGCAGATGCTCTCTCTCAGTAACATTGGAAGGGCCTCTCGCCGTTGATAGTCTTTTCATGACGGAGGAGCAACGCCTTGAGATTGCCAACGCAATCAAAACAAGCGCGGAAAGAAAAGTCATAATCGTTCATGGTACCGACACCATGGTGAAGACAGCCTCCTTGGTGGCGAAGTTTCTGCCTCCGGAGGACGACCATGTCATTGTATTCACAGGTGCGATGATCCCTTACTCCTTGGATTTCAGCGATGCGGTGTTCAACCTTGGGTGTGCTGTTTCCGCTGTGCAGATACTTCCCAAAGGGGTTTATATCGCCATGAGCGGCAGGATTTTCCTCTGGGACAATGTCGTCAAGAACAAAGTGAAGGGTATCTTTGAGACATTATCGGATCCTTGATGTCATCATTCTCCTTGCTTGCTGTATTCCTCTTTTTGCAAGCCAGGGCCTTTCTTTGTGGAGCGGGTACTGTGAGACTTCCACAAACTTACAATGCTCCAGCTTCTCTTTGGAATGGCAGGACAGGGGTTTTCAAGTTGGATATCGTCTTTTTTATCCTCAAAACTCATTAGCTCTTGGGTATACCGGCAAGATTGGAAGAAACTTCATCTATCAGGCAAAAGCCCATACCACCATCTATGGACAGGAAGGATTAACCAGTGGCTTGGAAGCTACAATCGGTCTGCACAGTCATAAAGAGCACTGGGAATTGGGGTTCCTTGCCGGAGCACAAGGAGAGATGGCAAACCTTGCCTCCACGTCCTCCCCTCTGACCAATCTGGTATTCGCCTTCCATGGGTGGGTGAGAGCATTCCTGGGAAGAGCCTCAGTGGCCTTGCTGTATGATTCAAGCACACTGTTTTGGTATTCCTATGAATCCCTGGTTCCTTTTGTAACGCTCGAAGGAAACTATATGGTCCTTGATCATTTCGGATTGGGAGTCCAACTTCGTATGCGCTATGCGGATTTGGCGCCGAATGAGAAATTCCATATCACCATGGTCGAGGGGTTGGTTGGAGGACTTTGGAAAATAAAATGAAAAGGCTATCCTGTCTCCTTGTTCTCCTATCCATCCTGCTTGCCTCCTGTTCGCTGAATCTCCTTAGCCAAGAGGATGCCTTAGGCACGGCAAGTGATTTCAGCGGTACGGTAATTTCAGATGCCGGAGACTTCTTAATCTTGCTCATCTCGGATACTCATGAAGGAAGGGTTAAATCGGTATATACCGATTATTACACCCAGCTCACCAATTGGCTTAAGTCCTCCTCCCCATTCCAGGCCGCATTTCTTTTGGGAGATATCACCAATGATGCGACAAGTGAGCAATATGCAAGCGCTCTTTCAAAATACGGGGGAATGAATTCCTCTGTCTACGTGACAGCAGGTAATCATGATGTACGGAAAAACGGGCGGAATCTGTTTCTCTCGACTTTTGGCAAGGTCTATCAGAAAGTGATAATCGGTGGTATCAGTTTCTATCTGCTTGACAGCAGTTTTCGATGTTTTGGAAAAGCCCAGCTGGATAAGCTCAAGCAAGCTCTCAAGCAAGATGGCAATCCAAAATTCTTTCTAACCCACATGCCTTTAGCCGGGCAGGATGTCAACTATTATTATCTGTGCCTTTCGGATAGTGATGAAAGAAAGCTTCTCCTTGCTCTTATGAAAGAGAACAATGTCAATCTCTATTTGGCAGGACATCGTCATCTTTTGATGGATACCGTTACCTATAGTGATACTTGCCATGAAGTGGATATCGGGCCCCTGAACGGCAAGAACATCACCATCGAGCAACCTCCCAATTGGTACACCCTTTCCTATAACAGTACTACAAAAGAAGCAACCATCACCCAGTATATAGGACAAGGAAATAGTGTGGAGCAGCATACTGTAGGGACCTTTATTATTGCTCAGTAGGATAATAGGTTTACTTTTTCCTTGTCTTCAATTTCTTTTTCCATTCAAAGAAAAAGAAACCAACCACGACATGTCAGTGCAACTGAATTGTCAATGGCCGATATTTTGGTTCTTAGATTCCCATTCTTTCTTGGTCAGATAGGTAAAATGTTCCGTCCTCTTGTCTCCCATGGGAGTCGGCTTATCCACTTGGGTATGGTGATAGTTGAACCCACATTTCTCC
>JBAXZS010000114.1:0-7695 GCA_041670175.1 Sphaerochaetaceae bacterium
AAAGTATGCCTTTGATTATTCAGATCCTGGATTTATAATTCTGAAAGATATTTTTGTTCCCTGCCCTAAAAGAGAGGCATGAGGAAGGAAAGGAGTGCCGACTAGTGAAAATCCTTCACAAGACGATGGCTTGCATGGTATCTTGATATGACAAACAAGCCGTCCCTTGGTGGCAATTGCAACCTAACAGCCGATGACCTGTCTTTTTTTATATCATCGGCATATCTCAGGTATCAGTCGCATACGTGCCTACATTTTAATTTGGTAGTTAAGATATTCTGCTACGATTAAGATATAGGCACAGGCACTCAACACGGCGTCAAGTCAAAAAGAGAAACCATTTTCTTTTCTATTTTACGTCTTCCTTGACGGTTTCCTCTTTCTTTGGTCCCTCAATGGCGGCTTTCTTTTCTTCCTTTGCTTGTACGACTACCTTCTCTTTGCCACCTCGGGAAAACAAGAAAGTTGAAAGGCACAGCAACAGGATACCACCAATAAAGAAAGAAGAGCCGAAAACCATCTTCATCATACCAAACTGAGAAGCAATAAGGACATCAAGGCCCATACCATATCCGTATCCATAGCCACAGGCCGCAAACGAACTTACCATCAGGCCAAAACCACAGAGCACCAAGAGTGCCGCAAATACCAAACTAACAATCGCACTTTTTCTCATTTGTACGTATTCTCCTTATTACTAAGATAATAAAAAGTCAAAAAAAGGTAAGCCTGTTTTTGTGAAGATTTGGTGTTATTGCTTAATGGACAAAAGATTAATTTTTCCCATGAAAATGGATGTATAAAATGCTGAAGCCAACTTATTGACAACACCAAATAAATATCCGATAGTCCACTTGAATTGTATTACGTCTTGGCCAGACTTGGCAAAGGGATGCAAAGAAAATTGAACGGTGTAGAAGTAACCATTAAGAACGTTTCTCGAACGTATGGGGATTTTAAGGCTCTGGATGACGTGAGCATCCAGATTCACCAAGGCGAGTTCTTCTCCTTGCTTGGACCTTCGGGCTGTGGAAAAACCACATTGCTTCGTATACTTGCGGGTTTTGATTTCCCTGACAACGGCGAGGTGCTCTTTGATGGGAAGGATGTTCTTCCCCTTGCCCCTAACCAGAGGCAATCAAACACTGTATTCCAGACCTACGCCTTGTTTCCTCATCTTTCTGTATATGAAAACATTGCGTTTCCCTTGCGTTTAAAAAAGATTGGCCATAACCAGATTGACAAGCAGGTGCGCGAATATGTACATCTTGTGCAACTGGACCAGCACATTGATAAAAAGCCTTCCATGCTCAGTGGTGGGCAGAAACAGCGTGTGGCCATCGCCCGTGCTCTTATCAACCAACCAAGGGTCCTGCTACTTGACGAGCCTCTCTCTGCACTTGACGCCAAGTTACGCCAGAGCCTTTTGATTGATCTTGACAACCTTCACGACCAGGTGGGCATCACCTTCATTTATGTGACCCATGATCAGAGTGAGGCTCTTTCGGTGAGTGATAGGATCGCTGTCATGAACCAGGGCAGGGTCCTGCAAATTGGCAACCCCTACGAAATCTACGAGGCCCCCTCCACACGATTTGTCGCCAGATTCATCGGGGAGACAAACTACTTTGACTGTACAGTCCTCTCCTGCGAGAAAGAGGGCGACGAATACATGTGTACTGTCGATGTCCCGGATCTTGCAACCCAGGTCAAAGTCACTGACTATGATTCCCAACCCGTGGGAAGTCATCTTGCCTTCACTGTCAGACCGGAAAAGGTCCGTATAACCAGCGAGCCACCAGAAACTCACTCAGGTAAGACTGTCAACTCGTTCCAGGGCATGGTGGAGGAACCGGTATATAGTGGATTCCAATCGAAATTCTTCGTGCGCCTTGATATCGGGGAACATCCGATGATCAAGGTGTTCAAGCAGCATACCGCATTTCTGGATGACGGACCCGAGATAGAGTGGAAAGACCATGTGTACGTCAACTGGACCGCCGCTGATGGCTATCTGATCAAGGACCTTGACAAATGAAGAGAAAAGACAAGGCAATGAGCAGAGAGCAAATGCTTGGAACAGCTTATGCCGGTCCGATGGGGGTATGGTTCACCTTGTTCTTCACCATTCCCTTAGGGATTATCATCCTGTATAGCTTCCTCAAACGGGGTCTCTATGGTGGCGTGGAATGGAAATTCTCCTTGCTCGCCTACAAGCAGATGTTCAATCCCAGCTTTGCCAAAGTGCTTGTCAGGACGCTCTGGATTTCGGTTGTCTCTACGGTCATTTGTATTTTGCTGGCATTGCCCGCTGGGTATGCCATGGCGAAGAGCAAGCACCAGACACTGCTCCTATTCCTCATCATCATACCGTTTTGGACAAACAGCCTGATTCGCATCTATGCATGGATCAGCATCCTTTCCTCCGAGGGATTCCTTAATAATGTGCTGATAGGTCTGCATCTGATCAAGGAACCGTTACATATGATTTACAATAACGGTTCGGTCATCCTGGTATTGGTGTACATGTATCTTCCCTTTGCCATCCTCCCTTTGTTCACCACCATTGACAAGTTCGATTTTTCCCTGCTTGATGCAGCGAGGGATCTTGGAGCGACCAAACTCGAGGCTATCAACCTTGTGATGATCCCAAACATCAAAAGCGGGATCTCAACGGCAATCATCTTCACTTTCATTCCTATCTTTGGCGCCTATACGGTACCGCTTCTCGTTGGTGGCAAGGAAAGCACCATGATAGGGAACATCATTGTGGATCAGGTATCTAAGACCAGGAACTGGCCTTTGGCCTCCGCTTTCTCCATCGTCCTGACGGTGATCTCTCTCATCGGGGTGTTCTGGATGCTTAATACCGGACGTCATGAGAAGTTGGCTCAAAGCAAGAACTCAGCGACATCCCAATCGGAGTTGGAAAGTAGCGTTGCCGACCATCACATGAGGAACAAGAGCGAGGAGAGTAAATGAACTACCACAAGTACAATCGCAAGAAAAGCTTCTCCTTCTCCTATTTCATGTTGGTGCTGGTTATTATTTTCCTGTTCATCCCTTTGTTCGTCGTCGTGCTGTTCTCCTTCAACAGCAACAAGAGCATGGATTGGGCCGGAGGTTCGTTCATATGGTACGAGAAGCTTATCTTTGAGAGCCCCTCGCTCTGGAGGGCTTTTGGAAACAGTCTGATTATTGCCATCGCAAGCAGCATCACCGCTACAATATTAGGGACCCTCGCCTCCATCGGTATCAAATGGTATAGGTTCCATGGTAAGCAGTACATCACTGCCATCAGTTATCTGCCCATGGTTTTGCCGGAAGTCATCATCGGTGTCTCCATGCTTATATTTTTCTCCGCCATCCATTTGGATTTAGGAATGTGGACCATCTTCATTGCCCATACAACCTTCAACCTTCCTTTTGCCTTCATGATGGTATCGGCAAGATTGGATGAGTTTGACTATAGCACCATCGAGGCGGCACGTGATTTGGGTGCAAATGAGATGCAGACCCTTGCCCTGGTGATCATTCCCTCCCTGATGCCGGGGGTGTTCTCCGCATTTCTTATGTGTGTGACAATGAGCCTTGAGGACTTTGTCATCACCTTCTTTGTTTCAGGTCCGGGTTCAGGGACACTTCCCTTATATGTCTACTCAATGATCCGTTATGGTGTCTCTCCTGTGATCAATGCCTTGAGCCTTGTCATGATTCTTGGAACCATGATCATCGCCTTTGTGTTCAGGAAATTTCTCAAGACAGTAGCGGCAAGTAATTAGTCTTAGGAAAAGAAGGAACAGGAAAAAGAGCGGAACAATCCAAGAAGAGGCTCCCTACCGTAAAAGACGTTTTTTGATTATACTAGGACAAGAGTTGGCAAATTGAAACATTCACGGATACAATTACTTGCATTTGCAGCCCTGGTGGTTATTCTTCTTAGCGGCTGTCCAAAGACAAACAAAAAGGTCCTTTATCTTTATAATTGGACCTATTACACCCCTCAAGTGATTCTTGATGAGTTCAAGGAAGCGACAGGGATTACTGTTATAGTGGATAATTTCGCCTCAAACGAGGAAATGTTCGCCAAGGTTATGGCTAGTGGCAAGGGGGGATATGATATCATTTTCCCTTCTGCCGACTACACCTCGATAATGATCAAGCTCGGTATGTTGCATACAATTGACCATAGCAGGATACCGAACCTGAAATATGTCAGTCCTCTGGTGCGGGAAAAAGCCACCTATGATTCAGATATGGAATACAGCGTACCCTACTTCATGGGTTCAAGCGGTATCGCCGTGAACAAGAGCAGAATCAAGGAATACGACAGGGACTGGTCCATCTTTGCTGATACTCGGCTAAAGGGCAAGATGTCCATGCTTGATGATATGCGCGAGGTCATGGGGGCCGCACTGAAATATCTTGGATATGATGCGAACAGCACGAACCAACAAGAGTTGCAGGAAGCCACCAATTTGATCATCCAGCAGTGGAAACCCAATCTCGTAAAATTCGACAGCGAGAGCTTTGCCAAGAGTTTCAGTCAAGGTGAGTTCACCGTGGTACATTGTTATGCGGAGAACGTGTTTGAGGAAATGCCCGAGGAACAATGGGATGACATTGATTTCTTTATTCCTTCTGAGGGTGGAGTGATGTACATCGACAACATGGTCATCCCAAAGAATTCCAAACACCTGGATTATGCCTATCAGTTCATCAACTTCATCCATGATCCCAAAATCTATGCCCAATTCCTGGACACTTTCCATTTTCCAAGTACCACGAACAACGAGGCCGGCAGATACACAACCACAAAAAGTTACTTTTCCGAGGATGATTTGAAGAACAGCCAGATCATCACCGATTTGGGTGAGGATTTGGACAAATACAACAATCTCTGGCAGGTTATTCGTTATCAACAGTAAATATACTGTATATTTATGCAATCTGTTATATGTCCCTTCTTGTTACTAACCATTTTTTTTAGTACCCTGTTCCCATCTTGGTTCATGTGAGGTGGAATGATGACTCATGAAAATTTGTTGACGTTGCTCGCCTTCGTCATCTATCTGGGAATAATGTTGCTTATTGGTTTCCTCACCTTCAAAAAGACCCGCAATACAGACGATTACTTTCTTGGGGGACGAAGTGTGGGACCTTGGTTCACAGCCTTGAGCGCGGAAGCTTCCGATATGTCAAGCTGGCTCTTGATGGGTTTGCCTGGAGTTGCATACTTCACAGGTCTCAAGGAAGCGTTCTGGACCGCAGCCGGGCTTTTAGTTGGAACCTATCTGAATTGGCTCTTTGTTGCCAAGCGACTTCGTGTATATACCATACATGCGAAAAATTCCATTACAATTCCCGAATTCCTCGCCAACCGGTTCCATGACAAGTCAGGGATATTGAAGCTCGTCAGCTCAATCCTCATCATGGTCTTCTTTGTGGTGTACACGGCAAGTGGTTTCCTTGCCTGTGGCAAGCTTTTCAATGCCGTGTTCGGCATAAGCTTTTACACAGGCTTGCTCATCGGCGTTGTGGTGATTCTCAGCTACACGCTCATGGGAGGATTCCTTGCAGTCGTCTCCACAGACTTCCTGCAAGGTATGCTGATGTTTTTTGCACTGGTAATCACGGTATTCCTTGGGACAATGAAAGCGGGAGGAGCAGCAACTGTCTTCACAAATCTGAGCGCGATAGGCAAACAATTTGTAAATCCTTTTGCTTCTGTGAATGGACAATCCTTTGGTATCATGGACATAGTGTCCTCCCTGGCCTGGGGTCTTGGATACTTTGGCATGCCTCATATCCTGGTCAGGTTCATGGCTATCAAGGGCAACAATGAGATAAAAACCGCCCGCCATATTTCCATGATCTGGGTGACCATCACCATGGCCTGCGCCTTGGCTGTCGGTGTAGTCGGCAAACTCATCGTTCCCTCTGTCTATCCATCCCAAAGCGCCGCTGAGGCTGTATTCATCGACAGCATCAAGCTTTTGGTCCCCACCTTCATCGCCGGTCTATTCCTATGCGCGATACTGGCAGCTAGCATGAGTACGGCAGACAGCCAGCTCCTAGTGGCCTCCTCGGCTTTCAGCGAGGACATCTACAAGGCCCTCTTCAGAAAGAAAGCATCTGACAAGGAGATACTTTTCGTAAGCCGAATGTCGGTGGTGGCCATTACCCTCATCGCAATATTCCTTGCGATGAATCCTGCCTCATCAATTTTTGATGTTGTCTCCTATGCCTGGGCTGGGTTCGGAGCCACTTTCGGTCCGGTGATCCTGGCCGCAATATTCTGGAAAGGAGCCTCCCGGAACGGCGCTGTCGCCGCCATGACCAGCGGAGGACTCACGGTCATCATCTGGAAACAGCTTTCAGGTGGTATCTTCAATGTGTATGAATTGCTTCCCGGCTTCATCATCGCATCAGTGTTCCTGGTGGTATTCAGTCTGCTCGAAAAGCACAAGAATCCAGAAATGCTGGCTGAGTTTGATGCCTTCAAGATAGCTCTCAAGGACAACAAATAGCACAATCAAAAACAAGAGGTCTTTGCTGACCTCTTGTTTTCTAGAGAATCAGCCTTCTCTGGTTCTCCTCAGATGAGAACACGTTTGGCAATCCTTGCCAGTCCGATGGCCAATTCGTTGGCCTCCGAATCCCCTAGAAAACCCATGCCATCATCTTTGATTCCTGCAGCCCAATTGATACTATAGGCCAACGCAGCGATATGAATCCCCTTCTCATTGCAAAGGGTGACTTCCGTTCCCAGTGTCATTCCCACAAAATCGGCACCCATCGCCTTGAGAGTCCTGATTTCGGAACAGGTCTCCAGCCGGGGGCCGCTGGTAGTGGCGTACACTCCCCCATCCTTGATTGTTTTGTCTACGGACAACAACGCATTAGCCAGGATTGTATCGAAAGGATGGTTCATCATCACATGCCTAACCTCGCCTTCCTCCCCGGTATAGAAGGTGCTTTCCCTGCTAGCGGATACAAAATCGATGAAATCGGACACCAGGGAAACTTCACCGGGAGCGATGCAATCGGTGATGGAACCCACTGCGTAGATTGCAACGATGTCAACAACCCCCAATTGTTTCAATGCGGCTATATTCGCCCGATAGTTTATCAGATGGGGAGGTATGCTATGGGTACCTCCATGACGGGGCAGAAACACCAGTCCTACATCCTGCCCGTGTCCTATGGAGACAAAGGCATCGCCATAAGGCGTATGGATCGTCTCCTCATGGCAATTGAAGTTCACCATCTTATCAAGGCCAGTTCCTCCAATAATTGCTTTCATGAATCCCTCTCCTCAACCTTTTCCGGTTTGAACACTCCCCTTGGAGTGACAACCCTGCTCACAAGAGAACAGGGGATGCAATCGAACGCAGGGTATTTCGCATCAATACCCTCTTCGGTAGTCCATTGCCCGAGACAATGGGTAATCTCGCTGCCATCACGTTGTTCCATGACAAGATCGGCCATCCCTTTCTTGGAAAAATCAGGTGACAAGGCAAACACATAATAGGGAATCTTGTAGTATTTTGCCGCAATCGCATTATTAAGCTCTAACTTATAAATTTTAGGGTTCTGAAACCGGTAGATTAGGGTGTGAGTTCCCCGTCTTCCAGCTTGATGCCCAGTTTCTCGCAGAGAGCGTCGACATGTCTTGTCGTCTTGGAGACATAC
>JBAXZS010000115.1:0-7647 GCA_041670175.1 Sphaerochaetaceae bacterium
CTAGCCTGTATCGCATCAGCTCCTAGGACATTCTGGGCACCGTGCCATTCCAATGTTCCCAAGGGCAGGTATCCGATGGGATGTTGCTCGATCCTTTGTTTAAATGCATCAGGAGACAACTCATCATATGATACCGTTTCTTTCATACTTCTGTTTCTTCCCCCCTTTATCGTAATGCGACATTTTCTTTCTCCAAGCTTTCAAAAAAAGACAGGAATCTCTTTACTCTTGGGTTACCCAATACTTTAGCATACAACCGTCACAATTGTAACAACTCAAAGGAATCTATGAAATCTTTATCAATGGACATCACTTTCCCTTCTCTTCTTTCCTTCGCATTCCCGGCAACCATCATGATAGTATTCATGTCGTTATACACCATCGTGGATGGTATATTTGTGTCCCGCTATGTGGGGGCGACCGCACTAGGTGCTATCAACATAATACTCCCTGCGTTCATGATATTTGGTAGTGTGGGGACTCTTTTTGGAACAGGGGGGAACGCCATCGTAGCCCGTCTCATGGGGGAGGGAAAACCGGAGGAGGGAAGAAAGGCTTTCTCGATGATTGTTGTCATTGGAGCGATAAGCACCCTGGTGCTGGGTACCCTCGGGCTGATCTTCAAAACTCAGTTCATAACCCTTCTTGGGGCAAATGAAGAAATCAGACCCTATTGCGAGACATACCTTGACATACTCCTGCCCTGTGGTCTTATCTTTGCTCTCCAGGGCATGTTCCAATCGTTCTTCATTACCGCTGCGCGTCCTAACACGGGATTGGTTCTTACAATTCTCGCAGGATGCGCCAACATAGGATTGGATTATCTCTTTATCGTCGTCTGTGATATGGGTATTGCTGGAGCCGCCCTCGGTACAGTCGGCAGCGCCATGATACCTGCGCTCATAGGTTGTATCCTTTTCTTTAAAAAGACAGGCACTTTGTTTTTCCAGAAATTTTCCTTCAAGGCCAACATAATTGTGAAAGCGATGTCCAATGGTTCCTCTGAGATGGTATCGTCCCTTGCAAGCAGCCTGACGACCTTGATGTTCAATCATATGGTGATTGCCTATAACGGGACGGCAGGAGTAGCCGCCATTTCCATTTTGTTTTATATGCAGTACATCTTTTCGTCAATTTTCATGGGATTCTCTTTTGGCATCGCCCCTCTTGTGAGTTTCAATCTCGGAAGAAAATCAATGGAGAATCTGAGAAAGATATTGAAATTCTCCCTACTAGTCATTGGCACTTATGCCATTCTCATGTTCACAATTGCAAAATTGGCAGGAAACCTATTTGCCGGAATCTTTATCGACCGCACCTCTTTGGTATTCCAACTTGCCTCCAGAGGCAATAGGTTGTTTTCCCCCTGTTTTCTGTTCTGCGGGATAAGCATCTTTGCATCCTCCTTCTTTACGGCTCTTGGCGATGGCAAGACTTCCGCCCGGATTTCCTTCCTCCGGACCTTTTTCTTCACAATGGCGGCATTGTTACTGCTTCCCAGGCTTTTCGGAAGTGATGGTATCTGGCTTTCCATTCCGACAGCGGAGTTCCTGTCCGCTTTCGTCTCTGTCTATTTTCTCTCCAAAAAACGTACTATGTTTGGCTTTCAAAAATAGTGAATCCAGTCCTAAAGCGGGGAGAATCTCCTCCCTACTGACACCTGGTTCCCTGAAAATGTCTGAAAACTAAAAAACCATCAGAGAATCCCTCTGCATCTCAGGAAAAATACAGACCGGACCATATGGGAGGTCCTTGTCTTCAACCAGAGAACACTTCGAGTTCCTTGGAGGCAAATCCACCGGCAACCCCAAGCACCTTTGCGACAGTAAAAGCGATAGCAATTGATTCGGTGCACCCCAAAACGGGAACTAATTCATACTTCAAGACTGAAACCTAAGCTTCATGGTTTTTTACCCATATTCCCTTTGCCTCGCTCCTACACATTCAAAGGTCCATCAACAAGAACCAAACCTTCACCTTCCCTGCTCATGCCCCATATGAGGGACGCCACCAAGAAAGTGAAGACCGCTTCGTTAAAAATCATTTATTCTTTCCTAAGCATTTTTCCAAATCAATCTCTGTATTCTTTGAGACGTAAGTCTTTTCCTGGAGCAATTTCCCTACATCCACGAATCGGGATGGCAGTATTCACAAATAGAAGACAACCTCATAAGACATTTTGTCTCATACCGCATTGCCCAAGTCTTACTTATTTTGTATTACTCAAAACAATCTCTCATTACTCACAAATAACACAATTAAACCTTAATTAAAGAAAATGAAGAGTAAAACAACAAAAACAAATTAATAATCACAAATATATAAAGGTTTACGTTATTTTTCAATGTAAGTTATAATTGCAAAATGGTAATGCTATGAACTATAGTATTGAAATTGATTAAGAAACCATCAGCAGTATCAACCTGAAGGCTTAAGGAGAATTTTTTGAATTTCGATTATGATATAATTGAGAAGAATGTCAAATTAACGCAACATAGGCTTGCCTCCTTTCTTAGATTCCAAATGAATGAGAAGAAGATGTCCATAACCGAAATCGCCTACATTGGAAATCTTGGGACGAGCAGCCTTTACAAAAACATCATGAAAGAAGGAACAGGTAATTTCTTCAATCTTTGCGTCACGATGGATTCCTTATCCACAAATTTCGAACAGTTCTTCAAATTCGAGGGTATGTCTTGTACAAAACCTCTTATCTGCTATTCAAAACATGGTTTTTCCTCCGTAAACCACAAACTCCTGCTCAAGTCAGGATTAACACATTATCAATTCGCATCATTGATCAGACGAGACGCCACCTGTTTCGCTCATTTTTGCAATGTCAACTATCCTAGCTGGATGAACTTCAGCCAGATTTGCATCATCTGTATTATCTTTGGTATCTCCCTGCCGGATTATCTTGGCATGGTAAGCGAAGCCACCGTTGAGTTGATTCTCGATCGCATTGCCCAGGGAATCACATTCCCTGAGGATGCCTTTATCATCAATGACGAGGTTGCTCTCTACGAAAAGCTGGATGAAGAGCTTTTCCCCCATCCAGCCTCATAATTTCATTTAATGCAGGTAATTTCCCTCTTCGCATTTTCTTCAGATTGAGCTATCATGGTTCGCACTGGTGGCGGAAGAGCTGGAGAAGTATCACTTTCCCAGCAAGCCTCGTGCGTTCTCGCTGACTTGCTTACGAGAAAAGGGAGAGAGATTACCTTGAAAATTACAAAACTTGGGACCTTTCGTATTGTGTTACTTGTAGTGACTGATTATGCCGCCTTGTTTCTTGCTGGAATTCTCAGCATATTTCTTACAGAGGGTAGGGCTGGCAATTTCGCCACCTATATCCCTGTCCTTCTCTGCTATAATTTATTCAAAGTGCTCATTTGCCTTCTTTTCGGAGTTTACAAGCTTTCCCTGCGGAATTGCTCCATCGACTTACTTATCCGTGGCCTTTGTCTTGTTGTCTGTGACATCGTATTCTTTGTCGGTATCTCTTTTAAGATTGGATTCTCAATGATGCCGGTACGACTAGCCATCAATCTTTCCTGCTGGAGCTATCTTTTGGTAGTTGGTTACAGGGTGATGTACCGCCTAATCTGCGAGTTCATTACGAAACTTGGGACAGGGGACCTTCCCACCGCTATCATATATGGCGCCGGCGAATGCGGCAGGGCTCTTTGTCGATTCGCTGAGAGTGGGAAACTTCCTTATGCGATCATCGGCTTCGTCGATGACAAGAAAGAACTTCAAAACCGTATCATCCTCAACAAGCAGGTGCTGGGCAATATTGACAATCTCCCCCAAATCATTGGGAAGTACCAGCCCAAATGTCTGATTATCGCCATACCCTCAGGAATCTCAGGGGAGAAGATGCAGGAAGTGGCAGGTCTTTGCCGGAAGGATACCGTGGAAGTGAAGATCGCCCCCTCCATGTTCGAGTTGGAAACGCAAGGACATATGAACGTGCTGGACCTTCGCTCTTTGAACTATGCCGACATGCTGGGTCGTCCTCTGATCTCCATCGACCGTAAGCCAATCGCTGATATGGTCCAGGAGAAACGAGTATTGGTCACGGGGGCGGGAGGCTCGATAGGAAGTGAGATCTGCCGGCAGTTGGTGACCTTCCATCCCAGCCAGCTTCTTTTGCTGGATATCGACGAAACGGAGCTGCATAATCTTTCCTTGGAGCTTACCAGTTACCAGAGCGAATTCAATAAACTGGTGTTCCCCATTTGCTGCGATATCAAGAATAAGGAAAAAATCGACAAGGTGTTCAGTACTTTTCGTCCCCAAATCGTATTTCATGCCGCGGCCTATAAGCATGTGCCGATGATGGAGCTATATCCTGAAGAAGCCATCAAAACAAATATCGGGGGTTCTTACAATGTGCTCAAGGCCGCTCAGAAATATGAAGCGGAAAGGGTCATAGTGATCTCCACCGACAAGGCGGTGAATCCCACCAACATCATGGGGGCCACCAAACGGGTGGTCGAGCTGGAGGCCGCATTGCTCACAAATGAGAGGACCGCCATGGTCTGTGTGCGCTTCGGCAATGTACTGGGTTCCCGTGGTTCCATGCTTCCTCTTTTCTTTGACCAGATCAAGGCCGGAGTTCCTATCACGGTGACGGACAGGAACATCATCCGATATTTCATGGCCATCCCTGAAGCCGTTGGCCTGGTGTTCCTGGCAGGAGCCATCGGGAAAAGCGGGGAGGTCATGGCCCTGGATATGGGAGAACCTGTCAAAATCTATGACTTCGCCCAGAAGCTCATCGATATCTTCGGTGATAAGGACAAGAACAAGATTGTCATCACAGGGCTCAGACCCGGGGAGAAGTTGTATGAGGAATTGCTTGCCGACAAGGACAGGACAATCCCGACAGACCACCAGAGAATCTTCAAGGCTGCCGTCAGCGGGGGGTTGGATGAGGAAAAATTTACTGCCGAGCTTTCAGCCATCAATTCCACTGATGTGGAAATATTGATACAAAAACTTCAAAAGCTTGTTCCTGAATTCCAAAGAAAGCAAAGCCCCATTTGGGAAAATTTCTCCTTGGTGAAAGAACAGGAAAAGGCTCTTTAACCCCTGTAGGTTTTCTTTCCCTCCCACAAGGGGATAAGAAAATCATATTGCTATGGAATTATTCTCCCGTCATGGATATGGATTTGCCTTGTGCAATACCTGGTTATCTCTTCCTTGTTATGTGACACAAAAATGACGGGACCTCCAAAAGAACGCAGGATTGACAAGAAGTCCTCGTCAATCGCATCCTTCAGTTCCTGATCCAAGGCGGAGAATGGCTCGTCAAGCATAATCAAGGATGGGTTGGAGGCAAGAATACGTGCAAGAGCTACACGTTGCTGCTGCCCTCCGGATATCTGGGAGGGATAGCCATTGGCTATCTCCTGGATATGAAGCAATCCAAGATACCTATCCAGCTCATCCATCCTGTTTGGTCCCTTGGGGATGCCTAAAAGAATATTGTCCCTCACCCTCATTCTGGGAAAGAGGGCATATGACTGAAAAAGATAGCCACATCCACGGACTCTCGTTGGTAAGGAAATATGCTCTTCCTTGCTAAACAACACCCTGTCGTTGAGCACTATCCTGCCCTCATCAGGCTTCTCTATCCCTGCGATGCATTTCATACTCATGCTTTTACCTGATCCAGAAGGTCCGACAAGACCAAGTATCTCTCCATTCTGAACGGAAAAAGAAACATCAAGGGTAAAAGAAGAAAGAGATTTTCTTAATCGCACCGACAGGGACATGTCATTTTCCTCTCTTCTCGAATATCGCCACAGCAGCCAAGGCAAGAGTGGAGACCACGGTGATGATTCCAACCCACATCCATGCGGTGCCCATATCTCCACCTGCGGTGGCGAAATAGATTGCCATAGGGATGGTCTGGGTCTTCCCTGGTATGTTGCCGGCAATCATCAGGGTCGCTCCAAACTCGCCCAGGGCACGGGCGAAACTCAGGGCCAGGGAGGCCATGATACCAGGCCAGGCCTCGGGAATCATGATTCTGAGAAAAATCTCGACCTCACCCAACCCCAAGGTCCTGGCAGCCCACACATGGGTGTCATCCACAAGATGCAAAGCACCTTTCGCTCCTTTGTACATCAAAGGAAAAGAGACCACCACCGCGGCGACGATGGTAGCCAAAGGAGAGAAGATGACCGAAATACCCACACCTCTGAGCGCTTTCCCTATAAAGCTGTTCCTCCCAAAGATGACCAACAGG
This sequence comes from Sphaerochaetaceae bacterium, assembly GCA_041670175.1. Lineage (GTDB taxonomy): Bacteria > Spirochaetota > Spirochaetia > Sphaerochaetales > Sphaerochaetaceae > JBAXZS01. The sequence continues at coordinate 6,260 of JBAXZS010000115.1, forward strand.
AAAAAGCCAACCACTGTTGGAGGCAATACCATGGGAAGCGTAAAAAACACATCGATAATCCAGGAAAGAGACCCTTTCAGATTGAGACAAAGACGGGCAAGCAGCAAGCCCGAGATGAATACTATCAGGCTTGCCACCAGCGAAGCTCTCAAAGAAATGAAAAGAGGAGCATAGTCAACCATGTCTAAAGCACACTGAAGCCATATTTGGCAAAGATCGCCTTGGCAGAAGAAGAGAACAGGAAGTCCTCAAACGCCTTGGCGGCATCAGCCTGTTTGCTATCCTTCGTCACCCCAACAGGATAGATGACCTTCTTGTGACTTCCTTCAGGGGCTACGCAACTAACCACGACATCATTGGAAATCTTGGCATCCGTCTCATATACAAGACCTGCCTGCACATTTCCTGTCCCCACCCAGGAGAGTACTTCCCGTACATCTTTGGCCAATACCAATTTTGAAGCAAGTTTCTCAGTCAATCCCAAGGAAGCGAAAATCTGTGCGGTGTATTGTCCAACCGGCACGCTCTTGGGTTCCCCGACACCAATCTTCTCCACAGAAGGATTGAGCAGATCCTCAATCCTGGAGAGGCTTTTGCCATTTTTCGGAGTAATCAGCACAACCTTGTTCTCAAGAATCTCCTTCACGGTGCTTTGGTCCATCAGACCCTTGGCAACCAAGGCATCCATCTGCTTGACCCCTGCGGAGAAAAAGATGTCAGCTGGAGCACCTTGCTCAATCTGCTGCTGCAATGAACCAGAAGAACCATAATTGCAGGTGATGGAGACCTGGGGATTGCCTGCCATATACACATCCTTAAGCTCGTTCATGCAATCGGTGAGAGAAGCGGCCGCACTGACAAGAATCTCAACGGGAGCACTTTTTGACTCCTCTTTAGTCCCCTGGGCGAAAAGCGGGGACATCAACAAACCCAGAACCACCAACATAATCAAAAGTCTTTTCATAGATTTCCTCCTAATTAACTTTGACTTGCACATTCAACATCAAATCCCATCATGGTCCCTAGGGCGTGAGGCAAAACCAAAAGAATCGCAGAGAGATTCTCCTTAACAGCCTTGGGGCTTCCCGGCAGGTTGACAATCAAGGTTCTTGAACGAATCACACAGGCCGAACGAGAAAGCATCCCTCGGTCAGTGATGCTCAGGCTTCTGGCCCGCATCGCCTCAGGGATACCCGGAACAATCTTATCAGCGATAGAGAGAGTGGCCTCAGGGGTGACATCACGAGGGGAAAGGCCTGTACCTCCACTGGTGAGTACCAAATCAGCCTGAGCCTCATCAGCGATACAGGAAAGACGCTTTGCAATCAGGGTCTGCTCATCAGGAAGAATCTCCTGAGAAACAATGGTAAACAGATGGTCATCCAAAA
>JBAXZS010000116.1:0-7630 GCA_041670175.1 Sphaerochaetaceae bacterium
ATTAAGAAACGTTACAGTTTATCTCCTTGATTGGTTTGTTTTCTCACCAATGCTCCAAATTATATACATAAAATGACACAAGTACAGATAAATAATCAATAACGACATATAAATGACACATAAGTGAATTCAATGTTGCAGAAAAGGGGCATGGTTTTTCCCGAGCTTCAAAATGAGGGGGATTGCAATACCGACAGGATCAGCGGGGCAAATGAGGGGATTTGAAGGAGGGAAGGGATTGGGCTTTGGAAATCAGGTCTCCCCTCTCATCATCGAACGCCATTACGACATCTCTGTCTTTCCCTTTGAGATGGTTGATGTGAAGTAGAGAAAAGCAATTTGCCAATTCACGACGATACAGAACAAGCAAGCTCACAATTAAAGCGTTATTTGTGTTTGATGAAGGTCCCGTCTTGGAGTTCTCTTGAGGCTGTTCTCAATTCCTCTTGGGTGTTCATGACTATCGGTCCATTCCAGGCGATCGGTTCCTTGAGCGGTTTGCCAGCGAACAGAAAGAAACGGACTCCGCTCCCTGTTGCAGTGATGTCGATGGTATCGCCCTCTCCAAACAATACCGCCTTATGGCGGGGGACTGGTTCTTTGGATTTTGAGACAAGGGCTGCTCCTTCGACAAAATAGCAGAAGACCGTATTCGAGGAATCTGCCGTAAAGGACCAATGGATGAATGGCTCCAGCTTCACATCAAAATAGAGGGTGCTGACATAGTCTCCTTGCTTTGGGCCCACCGTATCCTTGTATTGTCCTGAGATTATGCGAACCTCTGTACCTTCTTCTTTGCAAAGCGGAATCATGGTATCGCGGATGTCCCTGTACGCGGGTACTGTCATCTTGTCTTTCTTGGGAAGGTTGATCCACAACTGGGCACCAAGCATTCTCAAACAAGCCTGGGGCATTTCCTGATGGATGATTCCACTTCCGGCGGTCATCCATTGGCAGCAACCATCATTGATGGAACCTTTGTTTCCAAGACTGTCACCATGCTCGATATCCCCCTTGATCAGATAGGTGACGGTCTCGATGCCTCTGTGCGGATGCCAGGGAAAACCTTTGGTATAGTCATCAGGATTATCCGAATCAAAGACATCCAGCATGAGAAAAGGATCGAAATCATACACGTCTGCATAACCGATGACCCTGACAAGTTTTACTCCGGCCCCGTCATATTGTTCCGATCCCCCGGTTATCCTTTTGATTGGTCGTAGAGTCATATTGTTGCTCCTTATCATCCCACTTGATTTAGTATCCCACACAAGAGAGCTTCCTGCAATTCAGACAGTGAGGAAAATGGGATGATAGACATATGGAAAAAGAGGGATTATAACTAATTAGGGGTTGGCAATGGGAAAGATAGTGCTCAGTGTATCTCCTAGGGATGAGAAAACGATATCCCGGATGTTTCCCTCATTTGAGTTTTACTCTGTAGCTTCAGTCTCGCACTTGCAGAGTTTGTTGATTGAGCAAAACGACATCCTGCTTGTCATCATGGACCTAAAGGCGTTGGGAGTTGAGGAAAACTCATTCAGGGAACTCATTAGAAGCAGGAGTCTTAATCTTCCAATCCTGATTCTTGCCGATGATGAGGAGAAACTGGAGAAAGATTTGTCCTTTGATTTTGGAATGATTGATTTCATAGGAAAGCCTTTTGACAAGTGGATCCTCAACGAAAAGATTGAGGTTTGTCTACGGATGAGGACAGTCATGTTGATATTCGAGAAAGACAGGTCCCTCCGTAAAAACAAGAGACCAAATGCAAACGGGAATTTTTTTCAGGAATCGACAATCAATGAGCTGATGGACCTTTTGGAAACCAACAATGATAATTTGATGGTTCATTTAAGAAGAACTTCAAGAATGATGCGAATTTTAGGAAGTAAGGTCCAATCTCTTCATCTTGCAGGGTATGGGATTTCTTCCAAGGAGCTTGAGCGCATGGTGATTGCTGCGCCTCTTCATGATATTGGGAAGATCTGCATTCCCAAATCAATCCTTGACAAACCAGGGAAATTGACGGCCGAGGAATTCAATCTGGTGAAACAGCATGTGCTCTATGGTGTCGCTATCCTCCAATTTCCTAAGGATGATGTTCCTGAATTTCTTGAAACGATGAAGATGGCAAAGGTTATCATATGTGGTCATCATGAACGATATGACGGCAGTGGTTATCCGTATGGAATCAAAGGCCGGGATATTCCCTTGGCAGGAAGGATGATGGCAGTTATTGATGTATATGATGCGTTGACCAATGAGAGGCCTTACAAGCATGCCATGCGGCATGAAGAAGCGATGGAGTATCTGAAGGCAAATAGTGGTTCTCATTTTGATCTCGTCATTACCGATGTTTTTGTAAGCGTCCAGGACCAGATTCTCTTGCTTTCAGTACAATAAGAATCCTCTGATTTTATTCATCTCTTGACTCTGCAAGTAAAGAATCTATACTGGAATTGAACTAAATATGATAAGGAGAAAGCTTATGGAAGAACCAAAAACAGTCCAGAAGGGACCTTTTGCTGTAGAATTGGAGAAAGGTAAAAGTTATCATTGGTGTGCTTGTGGAAGAAGTAAGAACCAACCATTTTGTGATGGTTCCCACCATGGTACTGAATTTAAACCGGTAGCGTTCACAGCTGAGAAAACAGGGGTTGCCTATTTGTGTGGATGCAAACATACAAAGACTCCTCCATACTGTGATGGCACCCATAAGACTTTGTAATAAGGAGCGTGTACTATGTGCAACTGTTGCCAGGATAGGTTCGGCAGCAGTTTTTTTATATCGGAGTGAGTAGGCTCTTATTTCCTACTCCCAGTGATAAGGTATGGAGGATTCCTGGATGAGTTATGGATCGTTGACTGAAAGAGGGGAACTGCCATCTGAGGAAAAGGTACGCAGTTTATTGGGAGACAAACGAACCGCATGGGATGATATCTGTTCCTATATGGTGACAGAAAAGAAAACAAAGGGCACCTATGCTTTCTATGGAAAAAACTATGGGTGGGCCCTGCGGTTTTCAAAAGGGGGGAAAAGTATCCTGGCTTTGTATCCTAGCAAGGGGGATTTCTTTGTACAGACAATCCTGAATCCAAAGCAGGAGGAGGTGGCATTGTCGGCTATAGCTGATGAGGCAGTCCGTACCGTTGTTCATCAGACAGAACCGATTCATGAGGGCAAGTGGATATTCCTCAAATTCTCAGACATCAAGGATCCCCGGATTATCAAGGCTCTGGTGGACATCAGGCTGGACAAGCATCTGCACTAAGGTCGTATTTGTCCCAGGATTCTTGGACTTATTGTTTTCTCGCAACGATACAGTAATTGGGGGGGGCAGGATACAATGAGGTCTCTTCAATTATGGTGAATCCATTGTTACAGATAATTTTTCTTAGGTCTGCAATCGAGAAGAACTCCATGAAGGGAAAGATGCCTAATTTTTGAAATAGTTTAGTTACTTGTCCTTTGAATGTTTTCTTTTCACCAAGACAATCCGTTACTGCGATGAACAATCCTTTCTCAATAATAATCGAATTGATACGTCTTAACGTTTCGTCTACATGTTCCATGAAATACAGGACATTGTATGCTGTGACACAATCATAGAGGTTTCCTGAGTTTGCCAGATGCGTAATATCATCAACGGCATAATTGATATTGCCTATTCCTCTTTTGAGAGCTTTGTTCTTAGCTTCCTCTATCATTTTCTTTGAATAATCGATTGCGTCGATACGCGTTACAGAATCAGCAATTTCATTGGTTATGATCCCTGTCCCACATCCTATATCCAACAAAGTCATTTTGGGAGCAAGGTATTTCTTGGAAATTTCAATTGATTTCTTATAGGCCTCCGCATAAGTCGAATTTGTGCTCTTGTCGTAGCCATGTGCAAGTCTGTCCCAAAATTGCTCAGCTCTCATGATTCGTGTTTCTCCCCTTGCCTGCTTGAATTTCTCCCCATTCTACTGATATCCCTTGATAAGATAAAGATTTTCCTCTGCATAGGTCCTTTCTTTTCTAGAAAAGATTGATGGATCCTTCTTTGGTAGGTTTTCTGTCTGATACTCAAGATAGAGAGAATCCCCTGTGGCTCGAGATGGAAAAAGTTGTTTCATTTTTTCCTGTAGGGGAGATCCATGCCATTCAAATTACGGTTGGATCCTGATTAGAGAGAAAGGCCTGTCCTTGGATGCACTATGGGAAGATTCTCTCATTGGACTTTCAGGAGGGATCCGATACTTGCTATAAGAGAGACTGCGACAACAAGGACTTGAAAGGGTAAGGTGCCGAGTCTTCCGCAGACAGGGCTTCCCTCGGTTCGTTTCCAGGAACGATTATAGGCGATGATGATGGCGATGCCGGCCAGGACCAGGATGATGCCGGCAAGCCTTATGAGTTTGACAAGGCTGGGCAACGAAGCGATGAGCCGGCTTGTCTTCAGTTCCAACCCTAAGGTTGAGTGTATTGGCCCAAAGCGAAATGGAGAGGACAAGCAAGGAGAAAACATTGCCAATAATGGCGATTCAACCGCCAAGATGTGCGGATAAGTCGACCAGTGCGCCGCTCTGGGGTATCTCGGATCCTGCTCCAAGCAAAGTCATGAAGGTAAGGGCGGGTGTATTGTCATCAATATTGATGGCAAGCTACTATAGTCGGCAGGTAGGTTCTTATTTTTAAAATGTGTCAGGTTAAGAAGAAAAAGGGAGGCATCTTACCAGATGGCAAATGAAGGGAAAGTGAATGGCTTCTCATGGTTTGGTTGCTTGCTTGCGCCATTTTATGACAACATCATGAAGAACAATGTGTTTCCCAGGAAATTTGGCTCTTCCTACGAAAGGCATATTGACATCCTTAAGAAAGAGCTATCCGATGTTCATGGATTGAAGGTTCTTGATATTGCCTCGGGTACGGGGATGATAAGCGACTGCCTAGGCGCTGACAATGAGATAACCTGTACGGATATCAGCCCATACCTTTTGAGATTAGCTGGCAAGAAGTTCGGCAAGCAGAAAATGCAGGGCTACAACCTGATTGTTGCTGATGCGAAGGATTTGCCGTTTGAGGACAACCGGTTTGATGTGGCCACTTGCATCCTTGCGTTGAATTTTTTTAGTGAACCGGGCAAAGTAATTGCCGAAATACAGAGGACTCTTAAGCGGACAGGAAAATTTGTTTGCTCGGTTCCTGAAGCCTCTCGCCTGAAGGCAGGAAGCCATATCACGGGAACGTTGTTCAAGGAAGAAGACCTGAGGAAACTTTTTGTCGGTTCAGGAATGACATTCTCTCCTTTGCCAGAGGAAAACGGATCGCTTCTTTATTTTATTTCGAGGATGAGCTGACACTTGTCAAAATATGGCTGTTTTGACAACAACGGTAATGTAAAATGAATGATCGACATACACCATAGGAGGAAACGGTGAAGAAGACAAGCAAACAAACAGACTATAAAAACTGGGTTCCAATGAGCATGATTTATGGATATGGGGGTGCTACTCTTTTCTTTCTCATCCTCTTTTTGTTTTTTGTATCCGGAAAGGCTTTCTTTTCACAAATTATGTCGGTGGTGTTTGGTTTGGCATCCAGTGTTTCTTTGGTAGTCACCGTTTGGAGTGTTTTTGCGTATAGGGCTTTTTCCTATGCTGGCCGGATTCGTCTTTCGCAAAGAATCATCGAGAATATCGCCGGGTACATTCATGTGGAGAAAGACATGAAAATCCTTGATGTCGGATGTGGAAGTGGTGCTCTTGCGATTGCCTGTGCCAAACAGAATCCTCAGGCGATGGTTGTCGGTGTCGATCGCTGGGGTGCAGAATATTCAAACTATAGCAAACATCTCTGTGAATGCAACGCACAAGCGGAACACCTTGAAAATATCAGGTTTGTTGAAGGGAATGCGATTAAGTTGGATTTCCCTGACCAAACATTTGATGCTGTGACTAGTAATTATGTTTATCACAACATTGTGGGACATGATAAACAGGCCCTGCTGAAGGAGTCGTTACGTGTGCTGAAAAAAGGCGGGTTCTTTGCTATTCACGATTTAATGTCGGCCAGACGATACGGTGACATTACAGCTTTCATGAAGGAATTAAAGGCGGAGGGATATGAAAAGGTCGAACTATCCAACACCGTCGATGGAAAGGTGATAACATCGAAAGAAGCGACTTTCCTTATGCTCAAGGAGTCTCGGCTCCTCTATGGGAAGAAATGACTCAGTGTGAGGCAAGGGATGAGTGATATTGCCATTCCTGTATGGGTATTGGGTAAGAAAAGAGGCCAATCAAGCTGTTATATGGAAATGTGGGTTTTGTAACATCACATACTTTCATAGTACAATTTCGTTCAGGATGCCGCTTTGGGCGCCATGTCCCACAATAATGCTCGTCGTCTCGAAGAAAGTCAGCCGGAATTCACTTTGAACTTGACACCCCTTTCTGCATATCGGGCTCTAGAGGGAATCGTATATGGTTGTAAGAGTTCAAGCAAGTGGAGTTGTTTTTTTATTGACAGGCTAAAGATTATGGCTATAATAAGTTCAATATGAAACTGTTTATATAGAAACTATTTGGAGCATTGATATGATAAAGGGTGGAGAAATATTGCAACGTCTCCGGTTAATAATGCAATTGTTTGAATTGTATAGTGGCGATGTATGTGAAAAATACGGACTTTCGCAGATTGAGTTGAATATCGTGATGTTCCTTCACAACAATCCCGGCAAAGATACTGCAAGTGAGATAATAGAGCAAAGAAGATTGCCCAAGGCGAATGTATCCAAAGCGGTGGAATTACTGATACAGAAGGGCTTGTTGCAACGTATGCAGGATAAGGGAGACAGGCGGCGTATCCATCTTATGCTGACGGATGAGGCACTGAAGATTACGCCGGATATATCTCTCGCAATGGACTCTTTTGTGGCGCAACTTTTCAGCGGTTTTACCCTGGCAGAGCGAATGCTTTATGCTGATATGAATGCTCGTATTGCACAAAACGCCACAGAAAGACTTGTAAAGGAATGAGTTTGTATGGAACCCCGAGACAATGATTTCCTTGGGACGGAATCTGTAAAGAAACTGTTGTGGAGACTGGCTGTGCCTACGGTGATCGCCCAGCTTATCAACATGCTTTACAACATTGTGGACCGTATCTACCTTGGGCACATGAGGGGAGACGGTGCATTGGCGTTGACAGGTGTAGGAGTGTGCCTTCCCGTCATTATGATTATTACAGCGTTTGCCATGCTTATTGCTTCCGGGGGAGCTCCCCGTGCGTCTATTTCCATGGGGAGTGGAGACAAGGTTTCTGCTGAAAGGATACTTGGGAATTGTTTCCTTTTTCAAATTGTTATTTCCTTGGCACTTACAGTGGTTCTCTTGATTTGGGATGAAAAATTTCTTCTTGCCTTCGGTGCAAGTAGGAATACGATAAGTTACGCGACAGCTTACATGGATGTCTATGCCTTCGGAACGATTTTTGTCCAGCTTACACTTGGCATGAATGCTTTTATCACCGCCCAGGGGTTTACAAAGATCAGCATGCACACCGTATTGATCGGAGCCTTGTGCAATATTTTACTCGATCCGATATTCATTTATGTGTTTGATATGGGGGTGCGTGGTGCCG
>JBAXZS010000117.1:0-7511 GCA_041670175.1 Sphaerochaetaceae bacterium
CTCAGGCAATACTATTGTGACCGCTCCGACCTGTGGCTCCTGCGGAGTGCTTCCCGCAGTGCTGTTCTACTTGTTTGAACAGTACAAATTCCCTAAGGTTCGTATCCTTCGTGCTCTTCTCACTGCCGGGCTCCTTGGCAATGTGGTGAAGACAAATGGTTCCATAAGTGGTGCCGAAGTAGGGTGTCAGGGAGAGGTCGGTGTTGCCTGTGCGATGGCCGCAGGGGCGGCGACCCAGCTACTTGGAGGTTCCATATTCCAGGTCGAGTATGCTGCTGAGATGGGATTGGAACATCATTTAGGTCTGACGTGTGATCCCATGCTCGGCCTTGTACAGATACCTTGCATCGAACGTAATGCCATGGCTGCCTTGCGTGCCCTGGATGCCAGTACCTATGCGTTGCTTGGTGATGGCCGCCATAGAGTATCCTTTGACAATATCATTGATGTGATGATGGAGACGGGACAAGCCTTGCCTTCCCTCTATAGAGAGACAAGCCGAGGAGGACTCGCAAAGGTGATAGAGAATCCCAATCCTTAGCTTTGGATGGTGACTCCTAATAATTGGGCAAGGCTCGGGGCCATATCATATGATATGGTCAACCCTCTCAATTCATGAAAATCACTACTGACAATGATTCCCTCGATGTTGCAGGAGGAAAGATCCTGTTTTGCAAGACAAGTCCTTACAAAGGAACAACGGGTAAAGTCACATTCATGGAAGAGAGGGGAGCTGAATAAACATTCGACCAGATAAGCCTCGTTGAACTGGCAATGGGAGAAGGAGCATCCTTTTTTCAGTTGCAAACCCTCCCAGTCGGCATAGGAGAAGTTGCAATGGTCGAGCGAACATTCTTGTAGGGAAACCTCGGGCATCCGTATTGCAAGAAGCTTGCAATCCTTGAAAATGCATTGCTTTATATGGCTTCCGTCGAGATGCGCTGAGGATAGATCGCAATTATCAAAGACCACCTTGGTAAAGGAGCATCCAGAAAGATTGGTGTCCTTGAGATTGCAAGAATCAAAGCGCACCTCGAAGAAACGGCTGTCCTTTATTTGCATTGCTTGCAGGGAACAGCCTTCATATTGTATGTCCTCGTATTCCTGTTCTTCTGAAATGATGAATCCGTTGGCTTGCATGGCGTCCTAGGTTGATCTTGATGGTCCTGTGGATATTATCTTACAACGATGTTGACAATCTTATCGGGAATCACAATCTCCTTGATTATGGTCTTGCCTTCCAGCCACCCTTTTATTTTCTCGTTTTCCTTTGCCAGGTGCAACAATTCATCATTGCTCAACCCCTTGTCTGTGGTGAGCTTCGCACGAACCTTGCCATTGATTTGGAAAACCACCTCGGTGGTGACATCTTGGGTTTTACTCTCATCATAGGTTGGCCATGGTGCTTTCGTCACAGAAGGCTGATGTCCCATTTTCTCCCAGAGTTCCTCCGCAAGATGAGGTACATAGGGACTCAGCAGAAGAACAAGAGTCTCATATACTTTTTTGGGAAGACAAGGGCTCTTGTACAGTTCGTTGACCAACACCATCATAGCGCTGATTGCAGTGTTGAAATTAAGGGACGAAGTATCATCGGTGACCTTTTTGATGGTTTTATTCAGCAATTTATCCATTTCGGGACTCACGGGCGTATCCGATAACTTCTTTTCCTCAGAAAGGCGCCAGACCCGGTCCAAGAACCGATAAATACCAATCAGCCCCTCAGTGGACCATGGCTTGGAGACTTCCAGCGGTCCCATGAACATCTCGTACAATCTCATGGAATCAGCCCCGTAACTTTTGACTATCTCATCAGGGTTGATGACATTCTTCAGGCTTTTGGACATCTTGGCGATGACACGCTCCAGATTCTCGTGGGTATCCTTGTCCTCGAATATTCCCGGCCTTACTTCCTCCACCTGGTCGACTGGCACCAGGGATTTGTCCTTGCGCTGATAAGCGAAACTGGTAATCATTCCCTGGTTGATTAATCGTTGGAAAGGTTCCTTGGTGGAGACCAGACCTAAATCGTACAATACCTCATGCCAGAAACGGGCATACAGAAGATGAAGCACTGCATGTTCCGCCCCGCCTACGTACAGGTCCACAGGCATCCAATATTTCTCTTTCTCCTTGTCAACAAAACGTTCCTTGTTGTTGGGATCGATATAACGAAGATAATACCAGCAGGATCCTGCCCATTGGGGCATGGTGTTGGTTTCTCTTTTCGCCGGTCCTCCGCAAACAGGGCAGGTGGTATTCACCCAGCTGTCAATTTTGGCCAGCGGACTTTCGCCTGTGCCACTTGGCTCATAAGAGGAGATCTCGGGAAGCATAAGGGGAAGTTGGTCCTCCGGCACGGGAACAGTACCGCAATGAGGGCAATGCACCAGCGGAATAGGCTCCCCCCAGTATCGCTGGCGGCTGAACACCCAGTCCCTGAGCTTGTAATTGACGGCTTTATGACCGCAGTGATGTTCCTCTAGCCAGTTCAGCATTTTCTCAATTGCCTGCTGCTTGTTCAATCCGTTCAGCCATTGGCTGTTCACATGTAATCCGTCTTCAGTCCAAGCCTGCGTTTGCACATCAATCTCACTCTTGAGCACCTCGATAATCGGGAGGTTGAATTTCTTGGCGAAATCCCAGTCACGGGTATCATGGGCGGGGACAGCCATGATGGCACCAGTGCCATAGCTGATCAATACATAGTCGGCGATCCAGATTGGGATCCTTGTGTTATTTACCGGATTGATGGCATAACTACCAGAGAACACCCCTGTTTTTTCCTTGGCCAGGTCTGTGCGTTCCAAATCGCTTTTGTGGGCGGACTGTGCAATATAAGCCTCAACCTGTTCTTTTTGCTCTGGTTTGGTGAGTTTTCCCACCAGTGGATGCTCAGGGGATACCACCATGTACGTGGCACCAAAGAGCGTATCGCAACGAGTGGTGTATACTTCAAGGCTTTCTTCTTGGTTTTCCACCTTGAAGAACACAGAGGCACCGACAGAACGACCAATCCAGTTGCGTTGCATCAACTTGACTGACTCCGGCCAATCCAGCTTGTCCAAATCCTTAAGCAATTCATCGGCGTAGGCTGTGATCTTCAACACCCATTGACGGATGTTCTTACGTTCGACCTTTGTGCCACACCGTTCGCATTTGCCTTCCTTGACCTCTTCATTGGCCAAACCTGTCTTGCAGTTCGGGCACCAATTGATCGGGCTTTGGCTTTCGTAGGCCAATCCCTTTTTGAACAGTTGCAGGAAAATCCATTGCGTCCAATGATAATATTCAGGTGTGCAGGTGGAAACCTGACGACTCCAATCATAACAAAACCCCAGGCTCTTGATCTGACGGGTGAAATTGATAATATTCTTTTCTGTGGTCGCCTTTGGATGAGTACCGGTCTTGATGGCATAATTCTCAGCAGGGAGTCCAAAAGAGTCGAACCCCATCGGATGAAGTACATTATAGCCATTCATCGTAAGATATCTGCAATAGATATCAGTTGCGGTATATCCCTCAGGATGTCCCACATGCAATCCTGCTCCACTTGGATAAGGGAACATGTCCAGTACATATTTGCGCTTCTCAACAGGATAAGAAGGGTCTTCCGTCACTTTGTAAGTCTGGTGCTCTTCCCAGTACTTCTGCCACTTGGTCTCAATTTCATGAAATGGATAATTGCTCATAAGCGCAATCATAGCCCGCACTTCTTGAAGCGTCAACGTCACAAAAGGGATGTATCCTTAAAAAACAGGCACCCCTTATTCATAGTCATCTTCACAGGGAGTGAACTCCAAAGTATCCAACCGATTACCTGTCATGGACAAGACCTTGAAAGTCCCAAGCTCAGTAGTTATGAAATCCCCTTTCTTGGGGATATCCCCTGTCTTGTTTATGAGATAGGCCGCCAAGGTCCCGATCCTGACATCTTCTTTTCTATGGCTTAGATCCAGCGTATCGGCAAATTGCAGGAACGGGGTGTCCGCCTGGACTATATAGGTTTTCGCAGTGCCTGCTTTTTTCACAATAAGTTCACCTTGTTGTTTTTCATGCTCATCATAGATTTCTCCAAAGAGTTGCTCGACCACATCCTCCATGGAGACGACACCAGAAAATCCTCCATACTCATCAAGGACAATGGCCATATTAAGTTTTTCATGCTTGAACTGGAAGAACAAATCTCCGACATGCATCTGTTCCGGCACAAAATGAGGCTTCTTGGTTAAAAATCCTATCAGGTTGTTTTCCTTATGTTCCACCTGGGCCTTCAGCAGGTCTCTAAGCAGAAGGATGCCAATGATGTTCTCATGGCTCCTATGATAGATGGGGACTCGGGAGAAACCCTTGTCCACCATAAGGGGAAAAGCTTCCTTGATGGTAAGGGTGTCACTCAGGCAGAAGACTTCCGTTCTATGGGTCATGACAGTTCTTACCTGGGTCTCAGAGAAACGGATAGCACGTTGCATCAGGCCATTCTCGTACTCGTCTACGACTCCTTGGTCCTCAGCGGCATCGGTGAGATGCATCAGACCTTCGACGGTAAGAGCCTTTTTTCCTCCCTTACGTCGGAAAATAATGCTGAGTAATAAGGAAAATCGCTGGAACAACCATACGATAGGAAAAAGGATGAGGGTAAGCGCTTTCAAGGGGATGGCCATGAACAAGGCAATCTCCATATTGTTGTTGAGAGCGATTTGCTTGGGCGATATCTCACCGAACAGCAGAAGAAACAATGTCAATATCCCTGTGGCGTAGCCGACATAGTTGTTTCCCCATCTGTTAATGGTATAGGTGGTGACAATAGCTGATGCAGCAATATTTACCACATTGTTGCAAATAAGCACAGTCGTAAGCAATATGTCGCTTTTTTTGCAGAACTGAAAAGCGATCTTGGCGCTTTTACTGTGTTTTGATTCCAGTATTTTTTGGTCAATAATCGACAAAGAAGTGTATGCAGTTTCCGTGGCGGAGAACAAGCCCGACAAAAGCAAGAGAATAACGATGGCTACTAGCATAGCCACCTCGGTTTAGGTAAGGGGTCATCCATAATTAATTTATTCAACTATATCAGAAGAGACCTCAAGACGCAAGTTGCCCGCTAGGTGAGTGTGAGGATAGCAACACAGATTGTGGTTACTACAGGAGTAACAAACGCAGCCATCCCCCTTTTCTTAACCCTGCTGGCATTAAATCCTGTGAAAGGATAGAAGTAAAAGAGACAGTCAAGTATCAGTAAATTGAAACAATAGCGGAGTGCTATGGAATTCCTGAAGAAAAGACAAAACAAAGCCAACCATATCTGCTCCATCCTGGCAATCTTGCAAAGTACTCCATCCATATCGCTGTTACACCAATGATACCCCTTTATGTAGATATTTCCTGGGACAGGGAAAGGGAATCCTGTGACAAAGGGAAAGATAACTGCTAGCAACCATGCGGTGTCCCATCCTAGGAATTGAACCTTGGTGTTTTGTATTTTGGCAGAAAGCTTCATGGAAAAGGTCCTGATGGACAGGGCCAGGGCAGGAATGAGAAATAGCAGAAGAGCGGATTTGGCAGATACCCAATCATGAGAAGCATCCTCGACCAAGCGGGGGAAGAGGTAATGCATCAGGTTCCAGCCCTTGAGACAAGGAATCCAAAGCAAGGTATTGATGAGGATAGTGGTGAAAAAGGACGATTGGTCATTGTCTTGTTCGGCCTTCTCGGTTCCCAGTTGCAAATGCCAAAGGAAATATCCCATATCAAAGAACCGGGAGGCATGTCTGTTTACTTTCCCTATGCCAATACCAAAACGAAAGAGTTGTTCTCCTAGGGACATGATGGAAAAGCCATTATGAGCCAATTCCTTGAAGGATGAACTGTTATCTCCTTCCACACAAGCAATTACATCCGAGCATCCCTTTTCCTTGAGGAACCGCAAGGAATTCTCCAACAAAGAAGATGCGACTCCTTGCCCTCTGTATCGCTCATCGGTGTACAACCAACCAAGATATCCAATTTTTAATCCATTTCTCAATGTATAGACATCCATATTCATCCCTCCGATTACCATGTCTTCAGACTTGGCAACCAAGGTGGTTTCAGGGTGAAGGAAAAATATTCTTCGGTAACTAGAGGAAAAACAGTTTTCCATCAAGGCGAATGTTTGGGCTTTCTCTTGATCTTGGATTGGACTGACAGTGAATTCCATATATCATACTATAACTGAATTTATCATTTTTTGCATCTCATACTGCATGCAGAAAATACTAAAACCAGCCTTCTCCAATAAGCAATTCATAGGGGTATAAGCTTTATCCACATTAATGAATTTGATCAAGACGTTTTTTGTTAGCGAGGAAAGGGCATAGAGACACTCAAGGGCGATGCCTTTATTTCTCATTGCCTCATTTAGATAAAGTTGCATGATGGTTCCTGTTTTCTTATCAAACGCGCAATAACCAGAGAGGCAATCATCTTTCCAGATAGAATAAAGAGAAGTTTTTCCAAGAATCAAAGAAGCATTACAATTTTGCCAACTACTGACGCATGCGGTATTGTCGTTGAGCAGGGCATAGGAAGCTTCTTTTAGCGTGACGGTGGTTTTCTTCCTAAGCAAATGAGTTTCTATCCTATAACAATAAAACTCTCTGTTGGGAACGAATCCATATTTTGTATATAACTTGAAAGCCTTGGTGTTATTTGTGATGACTTCAAGAATCCATCTTTTCATGGAATTCCTTTCCAATTGTTCAATTGCAAATTCCACCATTCCGTTTGCATAGCCTAGGCCACGGTACTCATCCATAATTGCTGTCCCGCAGTCATAAGCCGAATCCCCTCGTTTCCCATTGAGAATAAAGCCCACAAGTTTTTCTCCTTCATACAATCCCACGGAGAGCTGTCGGCAATAACTGTTTTTTTTCAAATTCGACTCAAAAGTTTTTTGATCCAAGGATACGGGGACGCTGTATCCGTGAAAAGCTTCATTGAAGGTCTTGGCATTGATACTTGTAAGTGGACCGATGAACATCAAAGAGCTCCTTGCAACGAAAGAATTCCAGAAATGATGAACAGTTGCGCTATAATATACGTGCACATGATAGGTATCGGGGAGTATTTCTGTTTTACAAGATTGAGGCCGAGCATTGAGTCACTTAATACAAAGAACACCGAACCTATCGAGGCTAGCAGGGAACCACTTGCACAACAGGCCATGACAAGAATTCCCAGCAAGCCGCTGTAAAGGCAAACAAGAAGTTTCATGGAAGTTTTTTTTGCTAGTCCAACCGCTTTGTAGTAAGGGTAAAAAGAAAGGATGAAGACAGGAATCATGAGGTAGGGGGCGTGCAAGTGCATGAACATATAGGTTATATACATGATATGGCCAAAGGAAAAAGAAACACTCCCTGCTATGAACGACCTATGGTTCTGGCTTAAAAGGAAAGCGTCTCCTGCGGTATCGGCGATTAGTGCCGCAGTGACCAGCAAAGGAAAGATACCGGTCTCTGTTTGCATTGTAA
>JBAXZS010000118.1:0-7398 GCA_041670175.1 Sphaerochaetaceae bacterium
AAGCCTTTACCTCTGCCAGATTCTCATACCACCCAGTGGTACCCATCACCGCATTAACGCCCCAAAGGGCATATTGCTTCATGTCAGGCACAGCAACCTGACTTTGAGAGAATTCGATGGCCACGTCACAGCTATTGAGTGCTTGCTCACTTATGACGGGAGAAGTCACACATTCATCCTTTGCAAAAGGATCTATAATCGCAACAATCTCGTCATGCTGAAGGAGGGCTGCCTGATGGACCATCCTTCCCATCCTTCCATATCCTACTAGTGCTATACGCATTCTTCATCTCCAAGCAAGAACCAGCATAGCAGAAACAAGTAATCTGTGTCTACAGGATAACAAAATGTTTTTATAATAACATAAACATCACAAACAGAAACAAAGCGTCATTTCTTTCGTTCTTTCTTCCTGCGGTCCTCGCTGGCTTTGAGAAAGTCTGCAAAAGTGCCACCTGAGGAAAGGGAATCACTGTCATTGACAAGATGCGCATCTTTGTTCCCTCTCTGACCCCATGGCCTATCTTCCTGACGGGGCCTTGCATTAGTATTTTCATGCCAGGCTTTCTTGCTTGGATGAACGACAACCGTCTCTGTCACATAAGAATAGGTGGCCGCTTTCTCCTCCTTTTCATCAGGAAGACTAAAACTTGCCATAGGCTTTTTCTTAATCACCAATTTCTTCAGTCCATCGGCGGTGGCTGTCGCCGATACGGCTTTTCGGATCACCACGACTCTCTTTGCTGCAGGGACAGGAACCGCCACCTTCAGGCTTTCAGGAACCTTGATGCGTTTCTTGACCTCCATCTCCTCATAGGAACAGGAAAGCTTCTGGCACACATAATGGATCTGCCCTAGCTCATCGACAACCTTCATCATGGGACCATGACAATAAGGACATTGCTTTGATTCCTTGAAGACCGGGCTGAAAACCTCGTTGCTGTGCACCACAGCCCCAACCAGAGCCCTCGCATTCTGCTTGATGTCTGTCAGGAATTCGGAGGGGTCCTCTTCACCCTCTGCAATGGCACTCAGTCGGGACTCCCATTTTCCTGTAAGTTCAGCAGAACGAAGTTGCAAAGGGACAAGGCGTACCAGCTCGCGTCCCTTGGAAGTCGGAACAAGCTCCTTACCCTGACGATCGACATAATGGTTCTGCACCAGTTTCTCGATGATATCGGCACGGGTGGCAGGAGTGCCAAGCCCGTTACCCAGATGTTTTTTCACCTGTACGTCATCAACCATGCGTCCTGCATGTTCCATAGCGGAAAGCAAGGTGGCATCAGTATAGCGTTGGGGTGCGGAAGTGCTCATCTTGCGGACCTTCACACTGGAGATAGTAAGATTATCACCAAGTGATAACCTGCTGAGTCCACCCTGGTAGTCGTCATCCAAATCGAGAGAGACGGCGGCGCTCCGTCTTTTGATAATCCGGGCGACATCGCGCCATCCCTGATTTTGGGGTATGGTGAGCCGTGTCTGGAAATAGGAATCCCCGACTTGGGCCTTGAGCATTGTGGTCTGATACTGGTAATCAGGTGAAAGCACTTCAAGAAACCGGATGACTACCAATTCCCATAAGGCCCTTTCATCTCTGTTGAGCTTATCAAGATTTACCGGTTGCTCTGTCGGAAGAAGGGCATGATGGTCGGTCACAGCCAGATCCTGTACGAACCGCTCCTCATCCACCCTGAAGCCCTCGTTGACATATTTGGTTGCCAGGGTTCCAAAGGGAGTCGACTCCAAAGCCTTCAGCCTTTGGGGCAAGGTGGCAACAATATCATGGGTGATATATCTGCTATCGGTACGAGGATAGGTCACTATCTTATGAATCTCATAGAGTTTCTGCAAGGTATCCAGCGTCATCTTGGCGCTGAAATCAAGATAGATATTGGCATCACGTTGCAACTCCGTGAGATCATAGGCCAAGGGTGGGTGCTCCTCCATGACATTGGTCTGCAGCTCGACCACCTTACCCGAAGAACCAGGCAGGGTCTTCTCCAAGGCGAGGGCCTCCTGCTCCGTATTGATATGGGTGGAACCTTCCTTATCAACCAGACTAGCACTAAAGGAGGTGAAGTCAGCCTTGATCGTCCAGTAGAAAGTCCCAACAAACCTGTCAATCTCATCCTCCCTGTCTGTCATCAGGGCCAAGGTTGGTGTTTGCACACGCCCGGCTGACAATTTCGCATCGTAATGGCAGGTGAGGGCCCGGGTGACATTCATGCCAACATACCAATCGGCGGCAGCCCTGCTCTCGGCCGCAAGAAACAAGTTATCATACAGCTCGCTTGCTTTCAGATTGGCAAAGCCTTCGGTTATGGCGCTGTCGGTCTGGCTACTTATCCAAAGCCGCATAGCCTTCCCATGATAGCCGGCCTCTTCCATAATCCAACGGGCAACAAGCTCCCCCTCCCGTCCGGCATCAGTCGCGATGACCAAGGATTCTATATCAGGACGGACTAGAAGGGAGGACACTATGTCAAACTGTTCCCGGCTCTCCTCAATGACCTGATGCTTGAGATGTTCAGGAAGCATGGGCAAATCGGAAAGTGACCATCGCTTGTAACGATCACTGTACTGCGCAGGCTGGGCAAGCTCCACCAGATGGCCCAAGGCCCAAGTGACGACATACTCAGATCCTTCAATATATCCTTTCTCTCGGATGCGGCACCCCAACACCCGAGCCAACTCACGTGCAACACTTGGCTTTTCCGCCAGAACCACTTTCTTCATGGTTGAAGCATACCGAAAAAAGACGATTTGGAGCAAGTATGAATAAGAAAGCAGGGGAAGGGTTCTTCGACAATCATTGAGGCCTCCCCATATTTTGGTGAATCTTGACGACTGTTGCATTCAGCAGTATTATTGGATAAAATATTTGGAAGGAGAATATAATGGCTTACAAAATCCTAGATACCTGTGTTGCCTGTGGAACCTGCCAGTCAGAATGCCCATCCGGTGCAATCAGCGAAGGGGAGATTTACAAGATTGATCCCAATGTATGTGTTGACTGTGGCACTTGTGCTGATGTTTGCCCTACCGGTTCCATCGTGCACGAAGACTAATTTCAATTTGGTAATTTGTAGAGTGCGTACTCATGAGGGGTACGCATTTTTTGTCACCCCTATACCCTTATAAAAAAAACCAGTACTCTTTTTATATGACCAACGAATTGTTCTCACAAGAGTTAAGCGTCACGCAAGTCACTTCCTTAATCAAAAAAACACTTGAGGGTGCCTTCTACGGACTGAAAATAACCGGAGAGATATCGAATTTCCGTCCATCCTCCACTGGACATTGGTTCTTTGCCCTCAAGGACAAGGACAGCATGATAAGTGCCGTGATGTTCAAGTCGGCTCTCTGGAAAACCGGATTCACCCCTCAAAACGGGGACAAGGTCACGGTAACGGGAAGCATTGACGTATGGGAGCAACGAGGTACTTATCAAATCAAATGCGACACTATGACAAAAAGTGGCAACGGTGACATCCTCTCTCTCTTGGAAGAACGAAAAAAACAGTTTGCAGCACTAGGCTTCTTTGACCAGGAACACAAGGTCGCACTCCCTCGGTTTCCCCATTGTGTCGGTGTGGTCACCAGTCCGACAGGAGCGGCTCTTCAGGATATACTCCAGATACTGGGGCGCAGGGCTCCAGGCCTGGATGTACTAATCCTTGGTTCGGCTGTGCAAGGTGAGGAAGCAGCCACTACCATAGCACAACGGATCATGGAGGCAAATGCCCTGCAGCTTTGCGATGTGCTTATCGTTGGACGAGGAGGAGGATCGCTGGAAGACCTTCTGCCTTTCAGCGAGGAATGTGTCCTGAGAGCCATATATGACAGCACCATCCCGGTAATCAGCGCGGTAGGCCATGAGATAGACTGGGCCTTAAGTGACTATGTGGCGGATATGAGGGCACCCACCCCTTCCGCCGCGGCTGAATTGGTCAGTCAAGGCATCGTTGACCTGAGGGAAAGCCTCATGACGAGCGAAAAGCAACTTATGCAGGCGATGGAGCATAAGCTGGATATCATCCAATCTGTCATAGCTCTTGCCAAGAAAGAACATCTGAGCTCGGCCCTGCTGCATAAGATTGAAAACCTGACCTTCCGCCTGGCAAATACCAGCGATGCCCTTGTCATGGAAGAAAAAGCATTGCTACAGGACAAAGAACACCGGTATCTGCAGCTCTTTGGACAATTGCAAGCATTAAACCCGCTTGCTATACTTGCCCGTGGTTATGCAATAGTGACCGACGAACAGGGGAAGACAATCAAGAGAGCCAAGGATGCACGGCAAGGCATGCCGGTGAACCTTGGGTTTGCCGATGGGAAGGTCAAGGCTGTGATTAAGGAGAGGCAAGATGGGATTTGAACATGATTTAGCACGGGTGCAGGAGATAACAGAGAAACTCAATGACCCGAATACAGAATTGGATGAAAGCCTGAAGCTGTACGATGAAGGCATCAAGCTTTCAAAAAGTCTTGAGAAACAGCTCCTCGAAGCCAAAAGGAAAGTACAAATGGCCAGTGGCAGTATTGCAGAAGGACTGAGCATCTCCGATATCGATGAGGAACAGACGAATAAATGATTCAGAAAAAAAGGATAATCATCCTCATCCAAAGCCCTGACAAGAGGGGAATCCTGGCAAAGGTGACTTCCTGGTTCTATGAACAGGGTTTCAATGTCCTGCATTGCCAGCAACACACAGATAATAATGAGCAGATATTCTTCATGCGCCTTGAGCTGGATATGGACGACCTGAAGATGTCGCGTAAGGAATTGGAGTCTTCATTTGGTTCCTTCTCACAAAAGGAGAACCTCAATTGGAGCATCCATTACAGCGATTACATCCCACGGGTGGCCGTTATGGTAAGCAAGACCAGCCATTGCCTGTATGATCTCATCTCGAGAAAGGCGGAAGGCGACCTGCAATGCGATATTCCCCTGATTGTCAGCAATCACCCCGACCTGGAGAGTATTGCCAACCAATTCAGGATTCCTTTTTACTACTTTCCTATCGACCAGGCAAACAAACAGGAGCAGGAACAGAAGATCCGCTCCCTGTTCAAGCGCTTTGATATCGATCTCGTGGTACTAGCACGTTACATGCAGATACTCAGTGAGGATTTCATCAACGAATGGCAGGGAAAGATCATCAACATCCATCATGGATTCCTTCCTGCCTTCCAAGGAGCCAATCCCTATCAACAGGCTTATGACCGTGGGGTCAAGATGATAGGGGCCACCGCCCATTATGCCAGTAGCAATCTGGACCAGGGGCCCATCATCGAGCAGGATGTGGTAAGGGTGAACCACGAGCTCACCCCCAACGGGCTTAAGGATGTCGGCAAGGATGTGGAAAGACGTGTCCTGGCCCGTGCGGTGAGCGCCCATCTTGAGAGCAGGATCATCATTTGGAAGAACAGGACGATAGTCTTTGGAGTCGAGCGCTAGCGTTCCCTTCGTTTGCATGTGAGGCTTTCAACACAAAGGAGAAAGAGCTTGGTCTGCCCGAGAATTGTCTTGTCGTAGGCAAAGTTTTCCTTTCCTGTCAGTTGCTTCATCAGCACAGCAAGATAGTGTTCCTTTTTTTCCTCAGGGGCTGCGCTCACCATACCATTGCCCATCACACTGGTATAGGCATAACTGTAGGAGCAGGCGACAGGACCGGTGAGAAGCTGTCCCTCCCCCTCAATCTCAAAACAGACCTGCCTGGGCTCAGTGAAGAATTCAGCCTTGCGTCCAGCAATGGCTCCGTGGAAGACCAGATACCATTTCCCTCCTTCCTGTATGGCCCCATAGTTCAGAGGAAAGATGCACATGCCAAGAGCATCCTGAAAACCAAGGTGAAGTACTTTCTCATGTCTTAGAAAAAGGCTAATTTCCGAACTGTCAGTTATTTCTCTTTTACTTCTTCTCATATGCCAAGCATAAAAAAAGGGGGAGATATTGTCTACCTCCCCCAGTCGTTGTCTCTCTCCCTATTCTTCCTCAGAACTGTCCTGAAGAGCATCATAGCCTTCCTCACCGGTCCGTACCTTGATGACATTCTCGCAATCGTAGACAAAAATCTTTCCATCACCGATGTGCCCTGTGTACAAGGCCTTTTTTGCAGCCTGAATAACAACTTGTACAGGCACCTTGCTGACGACAATCTCCACTTTCATCTTGGGAAGCAAGGTCATCTCGATAGGAACACCACGATAATACTCATCATGCCCCTTCTGCATCCCGCATCCCATGACGTGGGTCACGGTGATTCCCGTTACCCCGATATCATTCATCGCCCTCTTCAGATCCTGGAACTTGCTCTGACGGCTGATTATCACCACCTTGCTCAGTTTCGCCTCAATGCTACTCTTCTTCGATACAACAGGCACGCTCTTTTCCAGAGGGATGACAGGCTCGTGGATCCTGGCATCAGAAGTAAGTACGGAGACGGAAGCGGAAGCAGGCATGAAATCGCTGTACGCTCCATTGACAAGCCCATGCTCAAAAATATCAAGACCCGCCAATTCTTCCTCAGCCCCAACCCTAAGCCCCACCGTCTTCCGGATAAGGGAGAAGACAATCAGCATGCAAACGGAAACCCACAGCATAACCGAAACAACTCCGATGAATTGTATGCCCAGGAAACTGAAGCCATGTCCATAGAAAACCCCCTGTTCCACACTGAAGAAACCAGTGAGCAAGGTACCAAGGGCACCACAAACACCATGGACACTGATGGCACCGACAGGATCGTCTATCTTGACAACCTTATCGAAGAACTCGACAGCAAAGACCACAACGACGCCTGCGATGATACCAATCATCGCAGCTCCAAAAGGAGAGACCGCATCACAGCCGGCGGTGATGGCCACCAAGCCGGCAAGAGAGCCATTGAGTGTCATGGATACATCTGGTTTCTTGTAACGGATCCAGGTGAATATCATCGTCGCACAAGAAGCGGTAGCAGCCGCAAGGTTGGTGGTCACAAAAATCCTGGAGGCTTTGACAAGTGTTTCATCCCCTGTCATCGAAACAGTCGAACAACCATTGAACCCGAACCAGCAGAACCACAGGATAAACACGCCAAGAGCTCCAAGGGTAAGACTATGGCCTGCAATGGCATGAGGTTTTCCCTCACTGTCATACTTACCAACACGGGGGCCAAGCAACGCGGCACCAATAAGGGCTGCAATACCACCAACCATATGCACCGCAGTGGAACCAGCAAAATCATGGAACCCTAGCTGGCTAAGCCAACCACCACCCCATATCCAATGGCCACTTATGGGATAGACCACCAAACTAATCAAGAAGGAATAAATACAATAGGCACTGAACTTGGTCCTTTCCGCCATGGCGCCGCTGACAATAGTGGCCGCTGTAGCGCAAAACACTGTCTG
>JBAXZS010000119.1:0-7336 GCA_041670175.1 Sphaerochaetaceae bacterium
AATCGAGGCAGCAGCAAAGCTTGCCGGTGCGGACCAGTTCATCCAGACCCTGAGGGAAGGATACGACAGCTATATCGGGGAGCGGGGCATCAAGCTCTCCGGAGGCCAGAAACAACGGATCGCGATCGCACGGGTGTTCTTGAAGAACCCGCCTCTTTTGCTGCTCGACGAAGCGACCAGCGCTTTGGACAACGAAAGCGAGATCCTCGTTGACCGCAGCCTCGGTCGTCTCGCCCATGGACGCACCACCCTCACCATCGCCCATCGGCTCACTACGGTCCAGAATGCCGACAGAATCCTGGTGCTGGGGAAAGAAGGCATAGAGGAAGAGGGAACCCATGCACAGTTGCTTGCAAAAAAGGGTCTCTATCACCGTCTCTGGAATGGACTGCTACCCGGGGAAAGTCTTTCATGAACAAAAATGTGATGTTTCCACTGTTCTTGGTGGGTAACAGCGAATAGAGGACCTGCAAAATGAAAGACTCCTTCTCACAGGACTAGGATTGGCTTGAGATATCCAAACCGAGGGGCTTTCATTTTCCCTTTTGTTTTGCCATCTCCTCGGCTAAATCTCTTTCATACCATTCTTTCAGATCCACCAGGGGGATGATAGCATCCCCTAGGTCTGCTTTTCTTGCCATATCAGAAATATAGGCTCGAAGAAATGGAAAAAGTGTAGCTGGAGCGTTCAATCGCATGAAATCGTTTATTGGTAGTTGCTCCTTCTCCTTATCAAACAAAAACATACCTACAACAGAGGACTGGATGACAACTGATCCATTCTCTTTACTTTTCAATATGGCTTTTAACTTGACAGTCGCGATTTTGTGCTCTTCGTCGTATCCAACCAGTCAGGATTAATGTATGAAGAATCATACAAATATCTTGACATCAGCACGTGATAAATTACGAATAAGCGCCAGACGGGAATCGAACCCGCGTCTCAACCTTGGGAAGGTCGCATCTTAACCGTTGGACTACAAGCGCATCGACGGTAGGATGATAGCATAAGAAATAATAAATGACAATATTCAAAAAACTGAAAAAAAAAGGTTATTCCATTTGACAGGTACCCCTAACAGGGTTACAGTTTCCTTATATAAAATAATTGGAGGCATTATGGCCACAGTACAACTAAAAAACATCTGTAAGGTGTACGAAGGTGGAGTGAAGGCTGTCGACAACGTCAACATTGAGGTTGAAGACCAAGAATTCGTAGTTCTTGTTGGACCTTCAGGATGCGGTAAGTCAACTACCCTCCGCATGATTGCCGGTCTGGAAGACATCACAAGCGGCGAGCTTTTGATAGACAACAAGATCGTCAACGACGTACCACCGAAAGACAGAGACATTGCAATGGTATTCCAGAACTATGCCCTGTATCCCCACATGACCGTTTATGACAACATGGCATTCGGTCTGAAAATCCGCAAATTCCCTAAGGAAGAAATTGAGCAGCGTGTTCATGAAGCTGCAAAGATTTTGGAAATCGAGGAATTGCTGGACAGAAAGCCAAAGGCCCTCTCTGGTGGTCAGAGACAGCGTGTTGCTGTAGGACGAGCAATTGTTCGGCAACCAAAGGTATTCCTGTTTGATGAACCTCTCTCCAACTTGGATGCAAAACTTCGTGTCCAGATGAGAGCTGAGATTTCCTCACTTCACAATCGTCTTAAGGCTACGATGATTTATGTAACCCATGACCAGGTCGAAGCCCTTACCATGGCTGATAAGATTGTCGTCATGAAGTTCGGTATCATCCAGCAGATTGGCGGACCGCTTGAGCTCTACAACGAGCCACAGAACAAGTTTGTCGCCGGTTTCATTGGTTCCCCTCCGATGAACTTCGTCGAGACCGTCGTAAAGAAGGAAGGAGACGATATTTATGTAGATGAGGGCTCTTTCCGCATCAAGGTGCTTCCTGAGCAAGCAAAAGCCCTGACTCCTTATATCGGGAAGTCCGTGGTCTTTGGTATCAGACCTGAAGATGTAGTGTTCAGTAAGGTTCCTGAGGATGGCAAGACCATTTGCGGACATGTCAGTGTTGTAGAACCTCTTGGAGCAGAGACACATGTATATGTGTCGACCACCAAGAGCCAGGTGATTGGAAGAATCGATCCTCAGCATACGGTTGCCGTCGATACAAAAATCTACCTCATCCCTGATATGATGAAAGCCAAGTTCTTCGACATAGAGACCGAACTGGTTATTGGAAGCAAGACGCTCGTAACGAGTCCTACGGCCGTAGATGCTCCTACCCATAACTAAATAAGATTTATTGAGTGAAACAGGTTCTGGAATTATTCCGGAACCTGTTTTTGTTTCGTCTCTTTGTGATTACAAATTGAATTGCTTGAGAATATCAGGAACAGCCTTGACAGCCGCAGCCGCATAGGCATTGAAATCAACACCCTCGGGCAAATCCCTACTAATTGTCTTGTCTATCATCTCAGCTTCGACCATGGTCAAATCTTCCCCGCGAGCACGGAACATCTTCTGCATAGATTTGGTTTGTCCTCTATGACTCATCAGTTTCTTCAAGAAAATCTGGTCATTAAGCAATTCCTTAAGTTTTGCACCATCCATAGCAACGCCTCTTCATAGTAAGCCGCTTTCATGGGTTGTTTCAACGAAACAATAACTGGTGATTCACGGTATTTCCCTACTACTCTCTCCATGATACCTAAATTGTATGAGTTTTGTTCTTCGATTTTGCTATTAAATTGCCGATTGTGCTAATTGTGAGCTAACGAAAGAGAGCATTATACAACACTTTCTGAGCTTCGACGCCTTCTTTTTCCTCAAGCCCTACCAGCATGCTTCCTGTTGATGAGCCAAAATTAATGAAGCTTACCTTGATTGACGCATCGGACAATGCGGTGGACACCTTGGACACGACCTGAGGATTCTGCAGGATATTCTGCCCCACCACTCCCAGTACTGCATATCCCGCATCAACAAAAACATCATCCAGGGCAAACTCACTCTTCAGACGGATGCACATCGTCTTGAGCACGCTATCACTGGCAAGTTTGGAATCAAAATACCAGACCACGCTATCGATGCCGAACATGGAAAACGAAGGTCTGACACCAAAAATCTGCATCATCGTCAGCAAGGCATGGCGGATGCCGCTTTTCTTGAAAAGCATCAACTTGCGAATATAAATACGGCTATACCCGCCCTTGACCGACAAGCCCACGAGATTGGAACCCTCACGAGAGGGAACAATCATTGTCCCTTCATCCGAAGGTGCATTGGTATTTTTCACATTGATAGGAATGGAAGTGTAGAAGACAGGGGCGATGGCTTCCTCATGGAATATCCCAGCACCCACACCTGATAGTTCACGGACCTCCTGATAGGTCATGGTCCTCACCACCTGGGCATCGCTGACAATACGGGGGTCAACACTGAACACCCCTGAGACGTCCGTCCAGTTCTCATAGACGTTGGCATTGCAAGCCATGGCAAAAATAGCACCCGTGATATCACTTCCCCCACGGCTGAAAGTCCTGATCTTCCCTTCCTGATTGGAACCATAGAATCCCGGGACAATATACTTCTTGTCTTCCTTGATCATCCCTGCGATATTCGTATAGGTGACAGGATCGACCGTGCCATCGGCCTTGATGATGACCACGGATTCGGTATCAAGGAAATTCCACCCAAAATACTTGGCGATAAGCAGGGCATTCAGATATTCGCCACGGCTGGCGGCAAACTCAACACCATATCCTGCGTCAATCTTCTGGCGGGCATCATCAAGCACTTCCTGAAACCGCTTCTTATCCATCTTCAGCTCAGTAAGGATGCCTAAATAGCGACTCTCAATCTCAGAAAAAATCTCCCTGCAGGAACATCCCATCTGGACCGCATTATTGCATTTATACAGCAAGTCGGTGATTTTGGTATCATCCTTATCCCGTTTACCAGGAGCTGACACCACTACAATCCTACGTTGTGCATCTGCATCAACAATCGCCTTGACTTTTTGGATCTGCTTTGCTGAGGCTACAGAACTTCCCCCAAACTTACATACAATCATAGGAACACCCTCCCTGCACTAGACCAACCTTATTGTAATATTTGTCCATGCGCTCTGTCCATACATCAAAATTATTCTCAGGACTGATGTATACCAGGAACCCATGGTTCTCGGTTTGCCCGATGGCAAACCGCAACAAGATACCTGCAGAAGGGAATCCAGCAGGCAGGAGGTCCTCCTGCTGGGCACCGACCTATTTTTTGAGTTCCTCATCAAAACAAACAGCCACTTTCCCACAGTTGCCACTGGACATCAAGGCATATGCCTCTCCGGCCTTCTCAAGTGGGAACCGGTTGGTGACAAGATCCGCAGGATGAATACCCCAGCGCACAAGATGCTCTACCAGGTCTTCCATCCTCCAAATGCTGGTCACCCAGCTTCCATACAGGGTTTTCTGCAGGTGAAGCATATCGGGACTTGGATTAAAATGAATCGTCCCTCCTTCCCCTATCATACAGATTTTCCCCCATCTCCGTGTCGCGCGGATGGCCGTCGCCCGCCCGGAATCACTCGCTGAACAATCAAAGGCACGCTCCACACCTTCATCCGCTGTCACTGCCTTGATATCCTCGACCACATGGTCGCTAGGGATGAACACCTCATCGGCAAGCCCAAGTTTCTTAGCGATATCAAGCCGTTCCTGGTTCATGTCCACACCGATAAGCTTATTTGCCCCCATTGCTTTGCAAAGCATCAGGCAAGCAAGCCCCACAGGACCAAGGCCAACGACAAGCACCGCATCGTCACCGGATACTCCGACCTTCTCAATCCCCTCATAAACAGTACCAAAACCACAGGCGACCTGGGCTCCATCAGCATAGCTAAGGCTATCAGGAAGCGCGACAAGGTCCTTCTCATCAGCAAGCAAATACTCTGCCATGCCCCCGTCACGTTGCCAGCCATAAGCAGCTCGTTTGGGACTGGTGCAGCTAATCATATATCCTGTCCGGCATTCGTGGCAGACACCGCACCCGGAAATATGATACACAATGACCCGATCACCGTTCTTGAAACGCTTCAGGCCAGGACCTTCCTGGATAATCTGTCCGCAAGGTTCATGACCAGCGATGACCCCCTGGTATCCCTCAGGGCCAACTCCGAGATGCTCATGATAGATACAGCGGATATCACTGCCGCAAATCGTACAGCACTTCATTCTCAGCAACACCTGCCCATAGCCAGGAGTAGGAATAGGATATTCCCTCAATTCAACAGTGCTGTTTCCTGGAAGAACCGCACCCATCATCGTATTCTTTTCCATATCAACCTCTCCTTCTTGCATCTCAACGTGCAATCATTCCCTCTTCATCCCAGATATCATGCCAGTCCCTTGCTCTTTCCCAGAGAAACACCTGGCCTTTCACCAGACGATTACCTTTGTCTCTTTCCTTGAGCTGTTCAATTTCTTTCTTTGTCAGGGGATCTGAGCAAACACTTTCCAGATTGGAACGGATATTCCGCTCTTTTGTTGACAAGGGGATGGGTATGATTCCATTGGCATGCGCCCATTTCAAGCAGATAGCTGCAGGATGCACCTTATGCGCTCTTGCGATCTCTTGCACCACAGGATCTTCCATATCCACCAAATCATCAGGGGTCTTGTCCCTCTCGGGCCTATGAGGAGAACCAAGAGGACAAAAACCAATGATGACCATACCTTTCTTTTTTGCATATTCACACATCGTCTGCTGCTGAAAAAGCGGATGGAGCTCCATCTCGATCACCGCCGGCTTGACAATGCAGTCGGGCAGCACATCCTCCAATTTGGGAATCGTCATGTTGCTCATTCCTATGAACCGGGAAAGCCCTGCCTTCTTCAAATTCTCCATCTCTCGCCATGTCTCAATAAAATCATCATGGAGAAATGGCCTTGCATTGGGGCTCCTGCTTGTCACACTACATTTGGGTGGATGAAAGTTTGGAAACGGCCAGTGTACCAGATAGCAATCCAAATACTCCAGTTGCAAATCCTCCAGAGTCTGCCTGCAGGAAGGAATGACATCCGCTTTCGCATGCTTGTCATTCCAAAGCTTGCTCGTGATCCAGAATTCACTACGAGCTATGGGTGTCCCCGTCAAAGTACCATCCATGGCGGCTTTCAGGACCTTCCCCACCTCTTTCTCGTTTCCATACACGCTCGCGCAATCGATATGCCGATAGCCATTGATAATGGCAAACCGCACACTTTCCATCATCAAGTCATTGGAAATGTAATCACTACCGAAGGTTCCAAATCCTATGGAAGGTATACGACCAACACCTCCAACAGAAAACGAAGGTACATCCATTGTTCTCGACTCCCTACTGGGTATGAGTATACTGCAGAGAATCTAGGAAATAATGCAAAATATGCGAAATCGATATACCATTTTGCGCAATAATATGATAGGGTAAAACCATGATAAGAATAGGGCTGCAACTTCATTTCCAAGATCATTATGATACAGAAGTCGCTATTGGAGTCCTTGATTATGCCCGAAAGAAAAGTGATTGGGAGATTAACGGACAAGGATACTGGTTCCAGAATTCCCATGAGCGCCTTGATGGATTGATTGCCCGCATAGAGAGTCAGGAGGAGATGGATGCCTGCGAGCAATTACAGGTTCCTGTGGTCGATATTGCAGGTGCGATAAAGAGCGACCATTTTTCCGTTGTGAGCAATGATGATTGGAATACAGGTATGCAATGCGGTGTATACATGAGAGGCCTGGGAGCAAGCCATTATGCAATGTGCGTTGCCTCAGGCACGAGCTGGAGCCACCAACGCATGCTTGGTTTTTGCAATGGATGCGGAATAAATATCGAGAAGCTTCCTTATTTTGCGAAATCCTTGGATTGGTGGCAGAATCTTTATGTTGAGAAAACCCCCGCACTTGAACAATGGTTACTCGGCTTGCCCAAGCCGGTTTGTCTTTTCTGTTGCAACGACCTTTCGGCTATGAAGGTGACCATGGTGTTGCGGCGACTTAATATCAGCATCCCGAATGAAGTCGCAATACTTGGAGTCGACAACGAGGAACTACTCTGCATGCTGGCAAAGCCAACCATCTCCAGCATGGAACTCCAATTAAAGAAAATCGGTTACAAGGCAGCCGAGGTTCTGGATCTCATTCTGACTTGTGCTTCAAAAGGGAGGACAATCATTGAGATACCGCCCAGGAACGTCGTCGAGCGTGAATCGACCGCAATCATCATGGAGAGCGACCGTCTTGTTGCCCAAGCTCTGAGAATCATCAAGGAAAAGGGATCCTCAGGCATTTGCGCACAAGATGTCATCAACAAACTTCCGTG
>JBAXZS010000120.1:0-7287 GCA_041670175.1 Sphaerochaetaceae bacterium
CCCCCAACCAGCAAGAGTCTCTGTTTCATTCTTTCTCCTCCACGGAATCTGTTTCCTCTTCTTGGGTTTCCTTTTTGGAGAAAATCTCGAAGATTTCGTTTGCGGATAAAAGGGAGGGGCATATTGTTTTAATGCCGGATTCAGAGTATACACACTCACGTTCAGGGTCATATAATCGTATGATTACCATTCTAACCTTGAAGAGCTCATGTGCGATTTGGGCAACCATGATGTTTATATTATCGTTGTTAGTGACAGCGACTACTGCGTCGGCCTTGATTATTTGCGCTTGGTGCAGAATGTCAAAATCTATGGCATCACCTATCACCGTCATACCCCCAAAGGAGGAGGATAGTTTTCTAAATGCCTCTTTGTTCCTATCGATTACAAGAACCTTGCCCTTCTTGTCTGACAAAGAATTCGCTAGATAGGCACCAAGTCTGCCACAGCCAACAATAATAGTATAGTCCGGGATATCTTTTTCCATACCAAACAATTTCATCCCAATTCCTCCTGCTTCTTGGGCATCTTTACCACTTGCCCTTTTTGCGAAGGCTCTTGTTTTACCTCTTCCCTTGAGCAATCGCTTTCGTTAAATGCGATTTTGCCTTGGGCAAAGAGTGTCCCGAAGTTCTCAAGGTTCTGTCTTGCCGGGGTATAGGTAGGGTCAAGTGCCCATGCAACACGAAAATGCTTCATCGCCATAAAATGATTGCCTTGTTTTTGAAGAACTATCCCCAATAGGTTATGTGGTTCAGGTTCATTGGGATATTTTCCCAGCGCCATGGATAGGAGATGCTCGCATTTCTGATAATCTTCCTGGGTGACAAGTTTTCTGATGTCATTGCATAGATCGTCCATTTCTTGCTTGGTTATTGTTTCTTTCTGTGTTTCCATCGTTATTCCTCGATTGTTTTCACCTGTCCAATCGTATCAGGATTGCTGTGAACCCGAGGTGAAAAAGGAAGGAACCCTGTGAGGAAGTTGTGAGAAAACAAGGTCGGATGATATGTCTTATTCGTCCACCAGCCGGTATCCGACGCCAATCTCGGTGAATATGTAGCGTGGTTTGGCCGGATTCTTTTCAATCTTTCGCCGAAGACCTGCCATGAGGGCACGAAGTGCCTGGGTGTCGGTTCCATGCCCGATTCCATAGATTTCTTCAATGAGGTATTTTGTTGTCAGCACTTTCCCCATATTCTTGAAAAACAAGGAAAGCAAATTATATTCCAGCGGAGTAACGTGAAGTTCTGCACCATCTGAATAAAACAGATGTTTTTCAAAATCAATTTTTAGACTTCCCACAGTCAGAATTGCCTGGCCTTGCCTTGCATCCGATTTTCTCAAATGCCGGAGTGCGACACGGATACGAGCCATAAGTTCTGTTGCGGAAAAAGGTTTTGTCAGATAATCATCCGCACCACTATCCAAAGCCGCAGCTTTTTCTTTATCCTGATCTCTTGCCGATACGATGATGATGGGTATCTCCGACCATCCCCGCACGGTCCTGATTACTTCCATGCCATCAAGGTCAGGCAATCCAAGATCAAGTACCATCAAATCAATTTGCCCGTTGGCAAGTTGCGAAAGGGCGTCCTGTGCCGTACCGGCGGTGGTGGAGGAAAACCCCTCATGCTTGAGCGCATAGCAAATGAAGTTCCTGATTTGCATATCGTCCTCAACGACAAGTATGTATTCGTTCTTATTTATCATAATCCGTCCCTTCCATGGGAAGCATGAAAATGAATTCCGCTCCTGGCCCGTCAGTCCTGTTATGTGCTTCGATAGCCCCTCCGTGCGCCTTGACTATTGATTCGCAAATCGCCAGGCCTAACCCTATGCCCCGTTTCGCATCAGGTCCTTTTCCTCCTGTAGTGAAAAACATCTGGAAGATATGAGGTAAATCGGACTTGGCAATCCCACTACCGCGATCTGCTACTGAAAAGACCGCAAGTGCTTTTTCTTTGTCTTCCCTCACAGTGATGCTGATTTCATTCCCCAACGGAGTATGCTTTACCGCATTGTCCAAGAGATTGACAAGGGTTTGCTCTATGAGTTTTGCATCCATGGGGACTAGGAGCACCTCATTGGGAATATGCACGGTGATCTCGTACTCCGGTGATCTTTTCGCAATGGCGGCAACCGCGACCGAGATGATTTCCTCGACCGCCTCCTTTTGCTTATTCAAGGTCAGTTTGCCATCCTGCAATCTGGTGAGGCTCAATATATTTTCAACAAGAGAATGAAGCCAGTCTGCGTCTTGGTAGATATCCTTGGCTAACGCATGTTTTTCCTCATCTTTGTCAGTCATGTCCATAAGCATTTCTGATGTTCCCATGATGCCTGAAAGTGGTGTGCGTAAATCATGGGAGATTGCGCGAAGAAGGTTGCCTCGATACCGTTCTTGCAGGGTTTCTTGCTGGGATTTGAGTTTTGCTTGCATACTGATGAACCGGTCCATCGCCAGGGCCGTGCTTTCTATCAAGGAGCGTAAAAGACTTTTTTGTGCCTCGTTCATCTTTTTGGCGGTTTCCTTTGGTATCCGCAGTATGCCCAGGGTGGATTCCCTTCCATAAATCGGCCAGTCATAAAATTCGGGACCGACAGCATAGGCTGTCCTCAGACTTTCGATACGATGTTTTGTTTCTTCAATATCAATCAATTTACGTCGGGCCTGAGAGTCATTGTCTCTTTGTTGTATGAAGCTTTGTTCCGGTTGCCCTTTTTCAGTGAAGCACAGGCAGGCAGCATGACAATTCAGCAGGGTACTCGTCGTGCTGACGGCAATACTGGCAATCTCTGAGATATCGGATGCGTCGGAAAGCCGATTCGTAAGCTGGTATATGGCGCTGGTCTCTTGTTCTCTTTCTTGTGCCGCAAAAACACTTTGCTTGACTTTTGAGGTCAATGTGCTGGTGATGATGGCGGTGATTGTCATTATTGAGAAAGTTATGAAATAGGTTGGATCATTTACTGAAAGGGTGAAGTAGGGTTCAGTGAAAAAATAGTTGAAAGCACAGGTCGCGATAATTGATACTGCAATGCCATACACATAGGATTGGGTGGAGCAAGCAGTGAGAAGGACGGATAGCAGATACACAATCACGATGTTTGTCTCTGGAAATCCCTTGAGGTGGAACACCCATCCGATTCCCGTTGCTCCTGTGACACAAACCAAGGAGATGAGTATGGAGAGAAGGATTTCGATTCTTGTATTTGTTTTGCCGGTCCTCATTCTGTCAATCTCCAATTCTAGCGTGCTCTTTCTGGCTAGAATTTGTATTTGGGATTCTCCTTTGTCATATTTCCTTTTAAGGAAACGATTATTCCTCAAAAGTATACAAGGATTGGTGAAGAAGAGCAAAGGTTTCTTTATTCGTTCCTTTTCCACGGCACAATTCCCGGTGTCTGGACAGTGGAAGTATACGTTCTTATAGTTGAGGGGAAAGAGGATTCTGTATGGATACGTTGTATATTCTCTGGACAAATGCGGATGCCGTGACTTTCGACAAGATGGTTGCCATGTATGCAAGAAATGCAAAGAGTAACAGATGGTGGCAGGATGTCACCCTCATCATCTGGGGATCAACAGTGAAGCTAGCAGTCAATTCCGAATTGGTCAGGTTGCGGATACGTGAATTGCTTCAGGTTGGAGTGAAGATTTCCGCCTGCAAGGCCTGCAGCGACTCCTTGGGGACCAGCCAGCAATTGCTTGATATGGGTATAGAGGTGAAATACTGGGGCGAGGATTTGACCAGGATTCTCAAATCAGATGATAAATTGCTGACTGTATGAAACGCTCAAGGTTGTTTGGAGGCAATGCGAATATATCCCAATCCCTACCTGCACCGATACATTTTTTTCAGGATCTGCTCAACTAAAACTGAGGGAAGGATACGTTTGAGCAGAAGGAGGAGTTTGTAGGAAGCGCCGACGGCTTTCCTGATGGGAACCCTCCTATGGGTCGCTATGCCAAATGCGACTTTCGCCACGCTGTCCGGTTTTTTCCCTTGAAGCTCATCCTTGGCCATCTTCTCAACGGAACGGCAAGCTGTCTCATAATAGATGCTTTGCTTATCCATTGACAGGATTCGATTTTGAGTGAAAGGGGTATGGGTGTCCCCAGGTTCTATGATGCAGGAGGAGACTCCGTATTTCCCGCTCTCTAGCCGAAGGGCCTCCACATAAGCCTCCAGTGCATACTTGCTGCTACTGTAGTGGCTTTGATAAGGGATGCTTATCCTTCCAGCAACAGAACCAATCACCAGCACAAGCGAGTGCTTGTTTTTTCTAAGATAAGGAAGAGCCGCCCTGTTCACCGTAAGGGTCCCGAAATAATTGACCTCGAATTGCTTACGCACTTCACTGGTGGGGGTATCCTCGGCGGCACCAGCGATACCCATGCCGGCACAGTCCAGCACAATTGAGAGATTCTCACCTGTGAGGCGCAGGGCTTCCCCATTGATTTGCTCAAGCACGGTTTGCACCTTCGCCTCTTCAGTGATGTCGAGGCCGTACATATGCACATGCTCCATAGGAGCTGGAGGAACACCTCTACGGGAAACGCCCCATACTTCAAACCCATTTCTTGAGAACAACCCTGCACAGGAGAGCCCTATACCGCTTGAGGCTCCTGTAATGAGAATGTTTTTTCCAAAGGGGAACATCATGTTATTTTTCTTCCTTTTTTCTTAGCAGGTCACGGATCTCAGTGAGGAGTGCGAGGGAAGGGTCAGTGGCAGGAGCGGGAACTGAGATAGGGGTCTCGGCCTTTTTTTGAGGAACTGCGAGTTCCCTGATCTTGTTCAATTGCCGGACCATGATGAATATCACCAAGGAAACGAGCAGAAAATTAAGAATGCTCTGGATGAAAGCGCCATAGGTGATGGCGGCTTCGGCGATATTCCCCGTAGCGGGACGAATGACAATCTTAAGATTGGTAAAATTGATTCCTCCTACAATGAGGCCTATAAGGGGCATAAGTATATCTTTTACCAAAGAGCTGACGATTGCGGTAAAGGCAGCTCCCATGATTATCCCGACCGCCATGTCCATCACGTTTCCTTTTGCAATGAATTTCTTGAATTCGTTCAAGAAACCAGAGGTTTTTTCTCTCATTGTTCTCTCTCCAATTGTTAGAAGGTAAAAAAATCATAGCATGTTCATCTGTTTTTGTTAAGGAATCAATTTTTTTGTTGCGCTTTGATGGATTGATGTTGCATAATTATACCTTTTATTGTATAAGTTATCATAACATTCGTAAAGATTGATTGGAGGTTCTCGTATGAAGAAACATATGCTCATTCTGGCGCTCATCGCCGCCATGGCTCTGCTTGTATCCCCTGTGTTCGCCACTGGTAACAGCGAGGAAAAAGGCCCCAAGATTGGATTCATCGGACCCATGACTGGGGACTATGCCAATTATGGGGTGTTGTGCAGTAATGCAGTGAAACTTGCTGTCGAAGAATATAATGCTAAGGGCGGTGTTGCCGGTAAGCTTCCCGTCTCCTTGATTGTTGAGGATTCCGAAGGGAATGTTGAAAAAGGGCTTTCCGCCATTGAGAAGCTTTCTTCCTCTGATAAGGTTTGCGCTTTGGTCGGGCCTGTGTTCACCGGTGTCTCGTTTGCTGTTGGCAAACGTGTCCAGAGCGAAGGTCTTCCGATGATTACTCCTAGTGCGACGCACAAGGATATCACAGCTATTGGGAACTGCGTGTTCCGTACTGTTGTTTCCGATGGGTTGCAGGGTGAGGTCGCAGGCAAATACTTCTATGAAGTGCTTGGCTATCGCAACATCGCAGTCCTGTATGCCAAGAATGACTACAGCCAGGGCCTTTATGAGGGCATGACCGAGAATTTTCAGAAAGCGGGAGGCAAGGTGATTGTCGCTGAAGCCTGCCAGGTTGGTGATAAGGATTTCAAGACCCAGCTGACCAAGATCAAGGCCGCCGGCCCCGAGGCCATTTATATTCCTGACTACACTGCGGAGATGGCTCAGATCCTTGAGCAGGCTCGGGAACTTGGCATTACCGTGCCGTTCCTTAGCTGTGATGGTTTCTCCAATCCTGAGATTTTCAAACTTGCTGGTGGTTTTACCAAGGGGGTCGTGTATGTGGGACCTGCCAAAGCCGAGGAAAGTGCGGCCCATGACAAGTTTGTCAAGGATTATACTGCCAAGTATGGCATCGGACCTGATTCTTTCGCCACCAATTCCTATGATGCCTCTTACATCTTGTTTGCAGCCATGGAAAAAGCCTATGCCAAGACTGGCAAGTTCGAGCGTAGTGCGATCCGTGATGAGATTGCCGCGACTAAGGATTTCCCGGGTGTCAATGGAAAGATTAATTTTCAGCCTAACGGGGATTTGGTTGCGTATCAGGGGGTGTACGAGGTTACTGGTTCCACTTCCGATTCCATCGTGTATAAGGGTGCTTATTCTGTTGAGAACGGAAAGCTTGTAGCGGTCAAATAGCCGCGTTTCCCAAGGTTTTTGGTGAGGACCGGTGTTGTTACATCGGTCCTCTTGTGTTATCGTAATAACAGTTTTTCCAGAGGAGTGCTAACCTTGTCCATTTCTGAAATATTACAGCACTTTATGAATGGCCTGACCCTGGGTGGAATTTATGCACTCATCGCGTTGGGGTATACCATGGTGTACGGGATTCTGAAATTCATCAATTTCGCACATGGTGACATCCTTATGGTGGGAGCTTATATCGGGTTGTTTGCTTTTAACGCTCTCCGTGGTTCCGCACCATTAGGTACATGGACTATCATTGCGTTCTTTATCGCCATGGTCATAAGCATGGCGGGATGTGGTGTTCTCGGCATGTTCATTGAGCGTGTTGCCTACAAGCCTCTTCGTAAGGCCAACCGGTTGGCACCATTACTTTCCGCAATCGGTGTTTCATTCATCCTTTCCAATAGTGCCGCCTGGGCTTTTGGAACCCAGTCAAGAAAATTTGATTATCCTTTTGACAACACCCCCTTCAACTTATATGGGGTCATTATCACTCCGCATCAGATTCTTATCCTGGCTGTGTCGGTGATCATGATGGTAAGCCTGTCCCTGTTTGTGGATAAGAGCAGGATGGGCAAAGCCATGAGGGCCACCAGTTTGGATCAGGATACTGCAATGCTCATGGGCATCAATGTGAACCATGTCATCAGCCTGACGTTTGCAATCGGGTCCGCCCTTGCTGCGACTGGCGGTATCCTTATCGCACTTGATTTCAAGGCCTATCCTTCCATGGGTATGATGACCGGTCTGAAGGCGTTCGTCGCTGC
>JBAXZS010000121.1:0-7165 GCA_041670175.1 Sphaerochaetaceae bacterium
CTGTAAGGGCTTACGCTATCGAGGGGCTTCCTGGCTTCACTCGCTGAGTTGCTTTGTTTGTTTGCTTGAGGGTTAAAGCCTTTTAGTTTTGGCTATTGATTGAGGAGTTCCCAAAATCGATAGCCATTTTAATTGTTCATATTAGATTGGTTTTTTTTCTTTTTTTGTGTCCTGAATAAATTATATAACTATCCACTACAAAAAAATAAAAGTTGTATGTAAGACGACACTTGACAATGTATTGTTGATTAACGATACTACGTTTATTATGAGTATAGCCTATAATCTTAAGCGCTCCTTTATGAAGCGCAATATTGATAAGAAGAACCGCCTGCATCCCTTTGATGCTACGGTTTGTGAGCATTTTCAACTTCCTTCTGATGCCGATGATGCACAGAACAACAGTTATTACTTCTCAGCCCATGGGCAAGACGGGCAGAGCATGTTTTTTCGGTATGCCGAGCGAGGGCGGGCTATCAGGGAAGTCTGGTTTTCCTATTTCGTTGCAGGCAAGCTTGTCTATAGCAACAAACAGGACTTGTTTGGCAAGGATGATTGTCCTGCCACGGTACGGTGTGTAGAGACAGCCAAACTTTGGACATTGGGTTACCAGGGTGAGGAAGTGGACTTCCAGGCTACCTTTACTGCCGTTCGTCCGATTTTTGATTTTACCTACGATGCGGATGCCAATGTCATGGCGGGGTTTCTTGCAAAGGAAAAATGGACAAAGTCTTTCTTTAAAGGACTTCAGTCCAATTCCCAATGCCATCAGGAACAGCATGGAAACCTTCAGGCGACCCTGAGGTATCAAGATAAGACCTATACGTTGGACGGTATCGCCATCAGGGACCACAGCTATGGTCCTCGAGTATGGTCTTATATGAACCGCCATGTCTGGATCCTGGCCTTGTTGGACAATGGCAATGCGTTGAATGCAAGTTATGTCAGCTATCCCTACATCCATGAATTGCAAAGCGGGTATTTTGACCAACTCGGTGGCGATTGCCGCAAGGTATGTTCCTTGACCCCTATGAAGGAACTTGCTGTATCAGGGGTGTTTCCCTTCTCTGTACTGCTCAATGACGGTACCCGTCTGGATGTCCATTGCCAGAAGAGTATCGGGATTGATTATGCATTTGAAAACGGTGCATACAGGCTTAACGAAGGCATTGCGGAATTCACCGTGGACGGGGTTCATGGACGAGGCATCGTCGAGTTTGGCTTCAACAGCGACTCAAGTCGGTATTGATATGCAATTATATTCCTTGGACTCAATAGAAGAGCCGGTGCTGGGTAAGGTCGGGGGCAAAGCACGGGGCTTGTACCGATTAACCCAGGCAGGATTATCCATCGAACCTGGTTTTGTCATCTATGGCATACAAAGCAGGGCGGATATCGAACAGGCCCTGGATTACTATGAACGGAGTGGATTGAATCTCGTTGCGGTGCGTTCCTCGGCTACAGGTGAGGATGGCAGTGAATATTCCCATGCGGGACAATACGAGACTGTTTTGAATGTCCAGGGGCGCGAACCGGTGCGCAAGGCAATACTCCGTTGTCTCTCTTCGTTGGGTAATGAACGTGCGAGCCAATACGAACAGCATTTTGGATTGCCGAACGGGGAGAACCAAATGTCCTTGGTCATTGAGAGGATGGCAGAGGCAAGAGTCGCCGGTGTCTGCTTTACGCAAGATCCAACAGCCGCACAAGCACAACTCTTACTTGAGGTGGTTCCCGGTTTAGGGGAAGGTCTGGTCAGTGGGACCAAACATGCAGAGCAGTATCATCTTTCAAAAAAAGCCGGTTCTTGGTCTTTCGCCGAGGGACAAAACCTTCTCAGCCCTGACGAACTAACGGCTCTTGCCATTGATGCCCAAAAGGCGGTTGAGTCATTGGGATGCGAGCTTGACCTGGAATGGGTGATAGACCGGCAGGGGGATCTGTACTGGTTGCAGGCCCGTCCGATTACGGCCCGTGACGATGATCACGTGACCATTGATGAGTTCACGGTCAAGAGTGATATCCATGATTTGGAAATCACCACCTGCAATGTCGGAGAAATGCTTAATGGTGCGGTGACACCGCTGACGCTTTGTACTTTTGCTAAGGCGATAGACCGTGGTATGAGGGATATGTTCATTACCGCTGGGGTGTTCAAGGATAAGAGTGAGGTACCTGAGGGTACCTGTGTTCTTAGCGTGAACAATACCTTGTTTCTCAATCTCACCTATATGCACATGATGAGCTCTGCCATTATATCTACGGATGATCAGACCGATATCAGCCTCTGCGGCAGGTTGCTGCCTCCTGAGAGCCGGCAACGCAGTACTTATCCTCGATCCAAGTGGCGACGCAAAGTGAATATGTTGCACTATGTGCGGTATCTGCTAAGCCGGAAGAAAGCGATTAGAAGGATTACAGAACTCAGTGGAAGCTTTGCTATCACCGATAGTGACGACCCGAAGGTCCTCTACAAATCGCTTTGTGAAAGTCAGGAAGTGCTCGATAAGGCCTTTGCCTATCATTATGTCACTTCGGCGCATAGTGGAGCTATGAGTAGTGCTCTCTTTCAGATTCTTCTTGCCCAGTTGGGGTCGGAAAGTGAGGCCAAGGCCCTGGTAGCCCAGGGGATGGAGAACATCGATGGTATCGAGAGCGCCGACATCCTCTCCTCCCTTGAACGGCTCAAGGCCGCCGTTCTTGCCAAGTATCCCCGGGCTTCTGAATGGGATATCACAAAATTGCAGGAAACAATTGAAAGCGACCAAGGGGAAATCAAGGATTGCCATGATGCGTTTATGTCACGGCATGGTCATCGTTGCATTCGTGAGGCCGAGTTGCGTACCTTGTCCTGGGCCTATGACAGCGTTGGGTTCTATACCTATCTGAAGCAATTGCTGGTAACCCCTCTCAAGGTGCAGGATGGTACCAAGGAGGATCCCTATCGATGTTTGGATTGCTTGAGTGGAAGAATGAAACGCATCTGTACATACCTGTTGAAGCAGTCCCGTCAGGCTGTTGTGAACAGGGAATATACAAAAAGCAAGAGTATCCTCATCACAGGGCGTATCAAGATTGGATATCGAAGACTTGCCAAGTTGCTCTGCCAACGTGGACTTCTTCCCGATGAGGATTTGATTTTTTTCTTTACCGATTCCGAAATCAAGGGGTTGCTGGATGGGTACAATGGGGAGTTGATCAGAAAAGCAATGCATCGCAGGCGGTTGTTACCGTTGCAGAATGAGTTACGCTATCCGGAGATCAGCCTTGGGGTGCCACAGCCGATAAAACCAGAGGCTCCAAGTTGTGAGCTGAAGGAACTTCAAGGTACCCCCATCAGCCGGGGTGCTGTGACAGGAAAGGCCAGGGTGATCAGGACGCTCAGCGATGCTGCACAACTCAAAAACGGCGAGATTATCATTGCCAGTACCACGGATATAGGATGGTCCCCGTTCTATCCTCTCGCTGGTGGTATGGTCACGGAAATCGGCTCGGTGCTTTCCCATGGTGCGGTAGTTGCTCGTGAATATGCATTGCCCTTTGTCTCCAATATCAAAGGTGCGACTTTGGTGATCAAAACCGGGGATACCCTTGAAGTGGATGGTTCCCAAGGGGTGGTACGGATACTTGCATCATCTTGATTTGTTCCCAGTATAAAAAAGCATCGTCTCAAGAGGACGATGCTTAGGATACATTGAGTTCCTAGTGATTACGCCGCACCATAAATCAAGGTCGGGAACCACAAGGATACTTGCGGGACAAAAGTAACAACCATCAAGGCGAAAATCATGCATCCGAAAAGTCCCAGCATCTTCCTGCTTGTTCGTTCCAAACTGGTATGACCGACAGCACAGCCGACAAACAGGGCGCTTCCGACAGGAGGAGTGCAAAGACCGATGGCCAGGTTGAAGATCAGCATTACCCCGAAGTGGACAGGGTTCATGTTGATGATTGGACCAGTCACTACAGGAAGCAGTATCGGGGTCATAATCATGATGAGAGGAGCCATATCCATGAAACAGCCAAGAACCAACAAGAGAGCATTGATTATCAGCAGCAGAATGTACTTGTTATTCGAGATGGTGACCAGACCATTGGTAATCATTGCAGGAATGCGGAGGTCGGTCATCATATAGGCGAAAGCCTTTGCTGTGGCGATCAAAGTAAGTACGGTAGCCAGTGTTCTCAAGGAGTTCTTCAGTACCTGGGGGAAATGGCTCAACTTGTCAGAGCGGAAAATCGCGTAGGTAAGGAGGAACGCATACACACAGGCGACAGCGGCGCTCTCTGTTGCAGTGAAGACTCCAGCGCCCACACCGACCATGATGATAAGCAGGGTCAACATGGGAAGGATTGCATTAAGAATGACACCAATGCACTTGCCCATCTCGCAGGTGAACCAAGGATTGGTGAGAATCCTCCACGTAGTCTCGTTCTTTCTGCTTGTCCATCCGGTTCCTGTGGGACTCTTCGTGAACTTCATCCAGCGGATTTTATCCCCCGGGCCGATTTTCAAACCCATAGGAAAGTTGTACTTCTTGCCGGAAATATAGCAATAGACCATGAAACAGAATCCAAGGAATATACCAGGAACGGCTCCTGCCATAAACATATGCCCGATGGAAACCCCACCTCCCGCAGCCAACGCATAAATGACCATGTTGTGGCTAGGAGGAATCAAGACACCTTGGCAGGCCGTGGTAACGGTCAACCCGACAGAGAACTCATCGTCATATCCCTGTTTTTTCATCATTGGAATGACCACGGAACCGAGGGAGGACACATCCGCCACCGCACTACCGGAAATACCGCCAAAGAACGTGGACGAGATGACATTCACATATGCAAGTCCACCACGGAACCTGCCAACCACCAAATTGGCCAGGTCGATAATCTTGTCGGATACTTTACCTGCCGCCATGATCTCACCCATCAGGATAAAGAAAGGAATAGCCAACAAGCTAAAATTACTTACTCCATCAATCATCATACGGACCATAGTGGTAAGGCTCGTTCCGTTGATGAGCGCTGAGCCAAGAGTGGCAAGAAGCAAAGCGAAAGTTACAGGGACACGCAGGAACATAAGGAGGAAAAATCCTCCAAGCAATGTTAAGGTCGCAAAGGCTGCGGTACTCATTTCGTCTCTCCTTTTGTTACAGCAATTTCTGCTTGCTGTTGTTTAAGGACCTCAACATAGTCGATTTCCTTTTCGCTATAGAGGA
The DNA here is from genome assembly GCA_041670175.1 of Sphaerochaetaceae bacterium. GTDB lineage: Bacteria > Spirochaetota > Spirochaetia > Sphaerochaetales > Sphaerochaetaceae > JBAXZS01. The sequence goes on from JBAXZS010000121.1 coordinate 5,223, forward strand.
GATCGCCAGGCTTAAGGACGCCGGTAAGGAACAATATTGAATCGAAAGTCATCAAAAAACCTGCCATGGGAGCTGGCACATACTGGATCCATGTGGGCCATCCTGTCATGGGGAGGGTACCAGGCATATTCATGAGAAGTGCAACACGTTGCCATCCACAAACGAGAAGGAAAATGCCGCAAATCATGACACAGACATCTGAGAACACATCAAGAATCTTGCGGGCAACACCATTCCTAGGGAAAAGATTGTAGACAACATTCACTGAAATATGCATGTGGTCGCGAACACCGATGGCACAGGCGAGGAAAGCAAAAAGTGTAACAAGAAGCCTTGGAACTTCCTCAGCCCATCCGATGCCCGTATTAAAACAGTACCTGAGGACGACCGTCATAAATACGAGGACGACCATCAACGCAAGTGCTATTTCAGCAATGTACAACATTATCTTATGGGTCCAGTGGTTGATAACTCTCAGCATTTCCCCGATCATCTTGGAACCAGGATTATTAGCTTTATCCGGAACCAAGTGGTTCTTGTCCAACCACTGTGAAAAACGAGTGTTTTGTTCGTTTTTTTGCATTTAATTCTTTCCTTATTTCTCTAATTGACAAGATAATAGGGGAACGCATAAGCGTTCCCCTTTAATCCAAAACAACATGAACTAATAATTCTTGCCGATATCCTGGATTTGCTTGATGATGTCCTCATAACCCTTACCGTATTCGGTATAAAGAGGAGCCATCTTGCTCTGGAACTCAGCGAGAGCCGCAGGAGTCAGCTCAATGACATTGGTGCCCTTCTCACGGACGATCTTCTCGGAAGAGGCTTCTTTCTCTGCCCAAGCCTTCTTCTCGAATTCCTCGGTGTCCTTCGCACACTGCTTGATGATATCCATATCTGCTGCACTGATTTTCTTCAAAGCGGCAACTGAACCAAGCAGGATTTCAGGGACTCTGGTATGTCCATCGAGAATGTAGTTCTTGGCTGCTTCATAGTCGCCCATGTTCTGATAGGTCGGCCAGTTGTTCTCAGCACCATCAACGGTACCTTGGGTGATGGCTGAGTAGACATCGTTAGGACCGATACCGGTGACACCGGTTGCTCCGAGCAATTCGACCATGCGGACCATCATCTTGTTGTTCTGCATTCTGATTTTCAAGCCTTTCATGTCAGAAACCTGATGGACTTCCTTGGTGAGGTAGAACGAACGGCAACCTGAATCATAATAGCACAGACCGATCAGACCTGAGCCGGATGCCTGGATGTCAGCGAGCATCTTCTGCCCGATAGCACCATCAAGAACAGCCCATTCGTGCTTGGAGTTCTTGTACAGGTAAGGAAGCTGGATGGCATTGATGGCAGGAACATATGAAGCTACAGGGGAAGCGGAAACACGGCAGAAAGCCAAGTCACCAGCCTGCAAGGCCTCAATAGAACCGGTCTCCTCACCATAGAGAGTCCCGCCGGTATAGACTTCGATCTTGATGCGGCCATTGGTCTTTTCCTCGACCAGACGGGCAAACTCATGATCAGCCAACGAGGTCGGATAACCTTCGGCATGGACTTCGGAAAGCTTCAGCACGATTGGATTGCTAGCAGCCGCAACTGGAGCGGCCTCAGAACTACCTTGTGCGGCGACGGTGAATGTGAATACCGTCAGAAGCATAAGCATAGAGATACATAATTTCTTCATCAAAAACCTCCAAAGAAAATTTTTGCGCCCCAAAGAGGCGATTTTCAAATGATAAGGCAACCTTTCTGAGGTTGCGATATTTTTTTGCAATCGTGTTTCATTTTTGATGTCCTGATTGCGTATATAGTATGGAAGAGAAAAACCTGGATGTTAAGAAGGATTTTTTTGTAATTGATATAAAATTTCTCTAAATTGTCCACATGATACAAAATACATAAGGGTCGAAAAGAAAGGTTGAGGAATAAAC